>NZ_JBZUUL010000018.1:0-199246 GCF_058819085.1 Faecalicatena sp. | reverse complement strand
AGATAGGGCAGAGGTGGAAGTGCAGCAATGCATGGAGCTGACTGTTACTAATAGGTCGAGGGCATAACCAAACATGGTGGTAGGATAATGGATGTTTAAAAATCTTTGTATGTAGTTTTGAAGGTACATCATAATAGATGGGATGAGAGAAGCGATACCGGAAAAGGGTATCGTTTTTTGTTGTTTGCATAGGGGTCAGACCCTTTTGCACTCCGAATTCAGAATATTCTGTAAATGGAGAGCAAAAGGGTCTGACCCCTATGTTTTTATTCAGTAAAATGCACAAAACTGATGAATGTGTATTGTGGATTTATCTGAAAATTTATCTCGAAAGGAAAAAAAGGTTGACGAAATATAAACGGATGTTATAATGAAACCATAGTTTACTTAACACGTGTAAACTAATTTTTTATCCCGGGTGGTTAACACGTGTTAACTAGATGCGTATCAGGCAGTATAAGAAAAAAATGGAGGAAAAGATTATGAAAAAAAGAGGTTTGTGGAAACGTATTTCTGCCTGCGGGCTTGTGATTGTCATGTGTGCGTCACTGCTGGCTGGCTGCGGCGGATCTTCTGATTCCAAGAAGGAAGCGAAGAAGACGAAGGACGGAAAAACAGAACTGGTCATGTGGACCTTTATGAGCAAGGAGAATTCCTATGGAAAGGCTTTCTATGATGCAGTGGATGCTTTTTCAGAAGGTTCAGAAGAGTATACGGTAAAGATTGAGCAGATTCCGTTTTCGCAGCTGGTAAGTAAGATTACGGTTGCGGCACAGAGCAAGAGCCTGCCTGACATTATCCAGGTAGACGGATGTGATCATGCTTCTTTTTCTGCAATGGGGATTTTTGCGGATCTGACAGAAAAAGTGGATGCTGAGATGAAGGATCTGGAATTCTATTCGGGCCCACTGGAGTCCTGTAAATATGAAGATAAGTTATACGGGCTTCCGCTCAATGCAAACAACCTGGTTCTTGTTTATAATGTGGACATGTTAAAGGCTGCCGGATTTGAGAATCCTCCTGCCACCTGGGAAGAGCTGCGGGAATACGCCAAGGCCTTAACAAATGACAGTACATATGGGTTTGCGATCAATGCCATTGACGATGAAGGTTCCACATATTCCTTTATGCCATTCTTATATGAGGCTGGAGCTGACTGGAATACGCTTGACAAAGGGGCTGCCAAGGCATTGGGTCTCTATCAGGATTTAGCAGACGACGGCTCTATGAGCAAGGAAGCTTTTGGCTGGGGGCAGAATGATGCTTACGGACAGTTTGTAGCAAAACGTGCGGCAATGTATATCGATGGCAACTGGCGGCTGCCTGAGCTTGAGAAGGACGCGGACTTTAAGTATGCATTTGCTCCGATCCCGTCATATGAAGGAAACAGCGCGACCTGCATCGGCGGTGAGAACCTTGCCATTGTAAATAATGAAAATTTTGACGGTTCCTGGGAATGTGTAAAGAGCCTGTTTAACGAAGAGACAATGAATGATTACTGCAAGAAATCAGGCATGATTCCGACTGTAAAGACATTTGCCATGGCTGATGAGTATTTTACAGATGACCCCGTTATGAAAGTATTTGTTGAGAACATGGAGGTGGCAAAAACGAGAGGGCCCTCTCCGATCTGGCCTCAGATCTCACAGGTACTTCGTGATATGATCCAACAGGTAGGCACAGGTGTAAGTGCTGAGGATGCAGCTGCTGATGGAATCAAGGCTATGCAGGAGTATGTTGACAAGAAATAGAGAGAAAATTCGCAGCTGTTCGGTGTTTTGATCTGGAGCATGTGGAAAATACACGGCCCGGAAGCGGACAGTTACCAAATAATCTAAAAACAGGTGCCTCCTTTTTTGGATGCACCTGTTTTAAAAAGGCGGTGCTTTATGAAAGGAACAAGTAAAAAACACAGGAGATTATCGAATGAGACAGTGGGGTATCTGTATGTTCTGCCGGCAGTGATATTTATTGTTGCATTCGTAGTATATCCGATTGCTTATAATATTCTCATCAGTATGCAGAAATATGATATCTCGACATTTCAGAGCGGAGTAAAGGAATTCATCGGGCTGTCCAATTATCAGTCTATATTTGCTGACAGACTGTTTATAAAATCAGTCAGCAATACATTCATTTTTACGATTGTGTGTATCATCTTCCAGCTTGGGATAGGATTTCTGATGGCCCTCTTTTTTCATAAAAAATTCCCGGGGGCAAATGTAACAAGCGGTTTGACTCTGATCGCATGGGTGATGCCGATGCTGGTCATTGGTATCATCTGGAAATGGCTGTGGGCCAGCGACTCTGGAGCGATCAACTATTTCCTTTCGGCTATGCACCTGATCAAGGAGCCGATCCCCTGGCTGAGCGATCCGAAGTATGCGATGATCGCGGTAACGGCGACAAACATATGGGTCGGGATTCCTTTTAATATGCTTCTTGTGATTACCGGAATGACTACGATATCCGATGATGTGTACGAGGCTGCTACGATCGACGGGGCAACAAAAATGCAGAGCCTCAGGTTTATCACGTTGCCACTTCTAAAACCGACGATGGTCAGCGCAGTCACGATCGGATTCATCTATACATTCAAGGCCTATGACCTGATCGTCGGTATGACCCAGGGCGGACCAAATCACGCGACGGAAATGATCTCAACCTTGATCTATCAGGAAAACTTCACGACCTTTGATTTCGGAAAAGGCAGTGCAATGGCAAATATCTACTTCCTGATCATTTTTGTGGTGGCAGTCTTTTATTCAAAATTAGTAATGAAGGAGGAAGCTTAATATGAGTAAATATCAGATAAAACAAGCTAAGAAATACAGCTGTACTGTGATCGCTGTTTTATTTACATTAGTCTACCTGTTTCCTCTCTACTGGATGGTCATCACCTCTTTTAAGACAAAGGAAGAAATATTCAGTGCGGTGCCCACATTCTGGCCGGCTGATTTTTCACTGGATGCTTATATCACACAGTTTACTGTACATGACGGGATCTCGATGTTTTCTTACCTGAAAAACAGCCTGATCATTGCAGTCGGAGCAACTTTGATTTCTACAGTGCTGGCGACATTTGCGGCCTATGGACTGGCACGCTATGCGATGAAAAGAAAGCAGCTTCTGATCCTGATTCTGACCGTGACACAGATGCTGCCCATGGTCATGTTCCTGGCACCCATGCTGCAGACTTTTAATAAGCTGGGAATTACGGGAACATATGCATCGGTCATTTTATTTGACGCACTCTTTTCGATCCCGATGTCGATCATCATTCTGCGGCCATATTTTACTTCTGTGCCAAAGGAATTGGAAGAGGCTGCGATCGTGGATGGATGCAACCGGTTTAACTGTTTCTATAAAGTAATCCTGCCAAATGCGTATCCGGGCATTTTTGCATGTGCTTCTTTCGCATTCATGGCGGCATGGGGAGACTTGATGGCTTCCATGACATTTTTATCAGATGGAGACAAGCTGCCGATGACTGTTATGATGTACAAATCCATGGGACGTTATGGAGTGAACTGGAACAGTCTGATGGCTACGGCAACAATGGTCATCATCCCGATCATCGTATTGTTTTTGATTATGCGTAAATCACTTGTATCAGGCCTGACAAGTGGTTCAGTGAAAGGCTAAACTGTGAGAACTTGGGGGAAGGATTTATGAGAAAAACAGCTGAAATGATCATTGAGGAGGATATCAGGAAAGTATATCTGGGCAACCTCAATACTGTAGAATTTGATCTGGAACTGCCTTCTAAGGGGGAAAACGGTTCCAGCATCACCTGGAAATCCGACAATGAGCTTTTCTTGAGACCGGATGGAGGTGTAACAAGGCCCTGGAATGGGATCGGTGACAGGAAGGTGAATCTCCACGGCCTTTTCGAATATAACGGTGTGGTCAAAGAAAAGGTATATGAGGTCCACATCCTGGAGGAACCAAGGAAAGAAAAAATCGTTGAGGTGCTGACGCTTAAAAGGACAGTAAGCAGGGGAGAAAAAGTCTCCCTTCCAGGAGCCGTGGTACTGCGTGCGGATAACGGACATTTCTTTTCCAGGCAGGTTACCTGGGAGGGGGGAAACGAGCAGGTATTTCCAGAGTGCAAAACGTATTGTTTAAAAGGAAATGTGAGGGAGGAAGTGATTCCGGCCAGACTGGAGCTGGAAGTAAAGGAAGGCTTTACGGAGGAGAGAATGGACACGTCCTCTTTGGTCCGGGCATTGGACCAGGGGGAGACAAAATTACTTAAGGGCAGTGTGTTTTACCGGGCAATGGAGAATGCACTTATTTATCTAAAGAGTATCGATGATGACCAGATGTTGTATAATTTCCGCAGTGCCGCAGGGCTGGATACGCTGAATGCTCCAAAGATGACAGGCTGGGATTCACCCAAATGTCTGCTGAGGGGGCATACGACCGGGCACTATCTGTCTGCGCTTGCATTTTGCTGGCGTGAGACAAAGGATGAGGAAATCTATGCAAAGCTGTGTTATCTGGTGCAGGAGCTGGCAAAGTGCCAGGAGACATTTTCCGGGAGAAAAGATTTTCAGGAAGGGTATATCGGTGGATATTCAGAGGAGCAGTTTGACCTGCTGGAACAGGGAGAACGTTACCCGAATATCTGGGCTCCCTACTACACACTGCACAAATTACTGGCCGGGCTTCTGGATGCATATTCTCAGGCGGGAATAGAAGCGGCGCTGGAAACGGCACAGAAGGCTGGAATGTGGGTATACCGCCGGCTGAGCCGCCTAAGCAGGGCAGAGTGTGAAAAAATGTGGGATACTTACATTGCCGGGGAATATGGAGGGATCAATGAATCTTTTGCAAAGCTGTATGAACTGACCAATGAGGAGGTCTTTTTAAAGACAGCCAAAATGTTTGATAATGACAGGCTGTTTGTGCCGATGCAGGAAAAATATGACGTGTTAGAGGGGATGCATGCGAACCAGCATATCCCTCAGATCGTCGGCTGTATGGAGATGTTCAGGGCCACCGGGGAAAAGAGCTATTATGATACTGCAGCGTACTTCTGGGAGATCGTGACAGGCAGCCATCTTTTTGCAAACGGGGGAACCGGGGATAATGAGATGTTCTTTGAGCCGGAGAATGCAGCTGCACATCTGACAACGGAGACGGCGGAGTTCTGTGCCTCCTACAATATGCTTAAGCTGACAAAGGAGCTTTTTAAATACCAGCCTGACGTGCGGTATATGGATTATTATGAAAGGACCATGTTTAATCATATCGCAGCGGGGGGCGACCAGGAGCCGACCGGGGATATCACTTATTTTTATCCCATGGCGCCGGGGGCACAAAAGGATCCAAAGTTTGTGAATTCCTGCTGTCATGGAACAGGGATGGAGAGCCAGATGAAGTATACGGAAGCAATTTTTTTCCATACAAAGGATACTCTGTATGTAAACCTGTTTTTAAATGCGAAGACTACCTGGAAGGAAAAAGGGGTCAGTGTCACTCTTCGTACGGGTCGGGATCCCGGGGATATTCAGCTGTATATTGAAGGGGAGGGAGAATTTCTTTTGAAGGTACGCTGTCCATACTGGTGCGGCGGCCGCTACAGTGTTCGGGGAAATAGTGGAAATGCTATTGCAAAATGCGGCGCGGACGGATATATTAATATTCAGAGGAAAAGTGCGGCAGAAAAGATCTGCATACAGTTTGACTGCCGCCTTCGAATAGAAACGACAGCAGACAGTCCTGACACAGCAGTATTGGCATATGGACCGTACATTCTGGCGGCATTGTCGGATCAGGAGACATTTCTGGAGCTAAAAATAAAAGAAATGGATCCTGTAAAGGAGATGGATGCCCGGCTGGTTGACAGGGAAAGTCTGGTGTTCCAAACAGGGAAGGATGGAGCTCTTTTCTGGAAGCCGCTTGCAGAGATCGGGAAAGAAAAGCATCATGTCTACTGGAAAATGAAATAAGGTAAAGCAGGGATGATACATGGAGAATAATGGAAAACGAAGAATGACACTGAATCAGCTGGCAAAGGAGCTTCATGTGTCTCGGACAACACTGTATAACATACTACACGAAAAAGGGGCCTACTCAGAAGAAACGAAGGAGCGGGTCTGCCAGGCACTGGAGAAATATAATTTCAGGATGAATAATCATGCCCGGAACCTGGCAATGAATCAGGAATATCAGATCGCATTTGTGGGATTCTATTCGATGCGGTTTGGATATTTCTTTGATGAGATCCAGGCAGGGGTGGAGCGTGCGATCGAGACATATGAGGATGACGGGCTTCATCTGATCACAAGGTATTCGGACCGGGAGGATCCCGAAAAGCAGGTCCAGGACTTGATCGAGTTGGAGCAGATGGGAATCGAGAACTTTATTATCTTTTGTTATCATTATGAAAATGTTTCGTCCCAGATTGAGCATCTGATTGGTACTGGCAGGAATGTGATCCTTTTTTCCAGGCGGATTCCCGGTCTGCATCCGCTGTGCAGTGTCGGCTGCAATGACTACTTAAGCGGAAAGCTGATGATGGAGCTTCTTGAGAAGTTTGCAAGGGAGGGCAGCAGGGTGCAGCTTTTAGTCAGTGAACATAACCATCGGGATAAGCTGGTTGTGGGGGAGCGTTTGAAGGGCTTTTATGATGCACTTAAAATGAGCCGGAAGAAGTTTGAGCTGCTGGAGCCGGCCTGGACTTCACCTGTACCGGATGTGGAAAGAAGTGAGATTTGCAGTGTACTGAATGAAAGGAAACCAGATGTGATCCTGGATTTTGTCTGTAACCTGCAGGAGAGTGCAGAATATTTGAAAGAGCATGGGAAAGGAGAGACAATACTTCTGGGATATGATGTCTACCCGGAGGTGGTGCCTTTTATCAAAGACTCAACGATCGATGCAGTGATCTATCAGGACCTTCCCTCACAGAGCTTCCGCGCGGTGGAGCTGATGTTTGAGTATATCTGCTACGGGAAAAAAGCGGAGAAGGAGGATTACTATCTGCCGCTGAACGTGGTGTTCGCAACAAATTGTGAATATTTTGAGATATTATAACAAAGGGGTCTGACCCTTATGCAAGCCATTTACAGAATATTCTGAAAACGGAGAGCATAAGGGTCAGACCCCTTTGAAAATACCTACTCTCATATTGACTGTATCGAGTATCGATATTATAATAAAAATAGAAATATCGATACTCGATAATAGGAGGTACCCATCAGCGGGAGGGGATTTCATGAAGGATAAGAAAAGGATTCTGAAGCAGTTTCATTATTGGGAAAGTGATACTTTTGCACAATATCTGCATAATATGTCCGCTAAAGGCTGGCATTTTAAAGGATGGAAGCTTGGTCTGATATTTGAAAAGGGGGAACCTGGGGATATTGATTATGCAGTTGAGGTGTTCCCTAAAGGGAGTGAGATGGATACAAGGCCAGAGCCGGAGACAGAGGAGTATGCGGATTACTGTGAAGCGGCCGGCTGGAAGTTAATAGACAGCCGTCGGAAATTTTGTGTATTTAAAAAGGTAATAGCGGGGGCAGTCCCTATTGTGACACCCGGGGAGCGTTTATCAAATATTAGAACGGCAGGGCTGGAACAGTGGCTGCTCAATACGATCGGTATTGTTATGGTCACAGGGATGTTTTTGTTTGAATTTCTAACACAAAATTTTGCACAGTGGATTTTTTTTGATTTGATGATGTTAATCCTTGTGGCAGGAATGCTGGATTGCATCGTAAAATTGATTGAGGGAACTGCTATGTTTTTTTCATGGCATTCCAAAAAGAAGGAACTGCAGGAGGGGAGAGTCCCGTTTTATGGTGGAAAAGGGCAGGCGGTTATACGATATCTGAGAAATTATCTGTGGTTCGTGGAGATAGGTGCTTATCTTCTATTTTCAAGCAAAAAGGGATCAGAGGAGATTGTCGTACCATTGATCGTAATTATATTCTTCATGCTTCTTTTCGCGTCAGCTCTGGAAATGTGGCGTCCGTCGAGAGAGAATAACTGGGCGGTACAAATAATTGCCAGCTTTGGTCTGGTTATTGTATTGGTTCCGATTTTGGTCGCAATTGTTCTGTCTTCAGAAGATGAAAAAACTGTTTTGCCAAAAGAGAGTATCCCATTAACACAGGCTGATTATAAAGAGATTCCCGGGCAGATCATCCGCACAGACAAGGGGGATATGTCGGGAATGTTAGGTTCCATGATGTATTTTGAGGTTGAATATGGAGAAAAAACAGGTCTGGAAGGAGAAGAAAAGAATGTCGACACATTATGGTACTTTGTTTATGAAACCAGATATTCATGGATTTTAGATAAAATATGGGAACAGTATGTGGAAAATGCATATGAACCGCAGGATTATACTGCGGACTGGAATGCTCTAGACGCCTTTGCAGGCGGCAGTTTAGGGCGGCTTTATACAGTACGTTATCGGGATCGATTATTATATATGTATTCCGATGAGCCTTTGGATAAGGCACAGATCCAGGTTGTAAAAAATAAGCTTCAGCTATAATGGAAGGCAGAAGGTAATCTTATATGGCACGAGAACAATTTCAAACGCTGACAGAACCCATGTATTATATCCTCATGGCATTGATGGAAGTGTGCTGCGGTGTCGACATCATGGACCGGGTAGAAGAGATATCAGGGGGAAGAGTAAAGGTTGGCCCGGGAACGCTCTATGCAATGCTCTCCAAATTTGAGAAGAATAAGATTATTCGGCTGACACAGGAAGAAGGCCGCAGAAAGTCTTATATTATTACAGCGTCGGGGATAGAGATGCTTAAGAAGGAGTATGAACGCCTTCGGATCATGGTGGAGGATGGAAAGGAATTCATGGAGAAAGAAACAATTGTAGAAAAATTAAAACAATGAGAATATTCTGAAAACGGAGAGCAAAGGGGCCTGACCCCTTTGCTCTCCGTTGTGAAATATACACAATTCCAGCGTTTGATTTTCATCTATTACTCACAAATTGCCAAGAATTTTGAATTTGTAGTTGTCTTAAAGATGAGAAAGTGATATTATTGGCTCATGGAAGTTAACCGCTTAACTTCTTATACTTGAGGAGATGAATATGAAGAGGGTTACGATTAATGATATTGCAAGGGAATGCCATACATCAAAGGCAACAGTATCCTATGTGATTAACGAGAGATATAATAAGGTTTCCCAGGAGATGGTCGAAAAGGTACAAAAGGCGATCAAGGATCTGGGATATGTTCCGAGCCTGAATGCAAAATCTCTTGCCGGACGGGGATCGAATCTGATCGGCGTGATCATACCGCAGATGGATGTCAGTGAGAAGCTGATCTTTGATAATCCATTTTACAGTGAATTTCTTTCAGGTGTTGAGTACTATCTGAGGAAGGCCGGATACGGAGTTGTATTAAGTGTTGTCAACCGGGATAACTGCTTTGAGGAGCTGATCAAGAAATGGAATCTGGACGGCGCCGTAGTTTTTGGGATAGATAACGATGAGATGCTTAAATCTCTTGGAGAATATAAATTTCCGGTGCTTCTGATCGATTCTTATATCACCGAATCAGATTATTATCGGATGAATATACGGGATGAGGAGGCTTGTTATGAGGCAACGAAGTTTTTGATACGCAATTCAAAAAAAGTTGCTCTTGTGACAGGACAGATAGACAAGAGTATGGTGCTTCAGAAACGTGAGGCTGGTTACAGGCGGGCCTTGGAAGAAGCCGGATACGAATTTGATGAAACTCTCGTTTATCAGGGGGACATTACATATGAGTATGGTTTGGAAGCAACAGAGGAGATTCTGCAGAGAGGAGATGTCACAAGCATTCTTGCAACAGCAGATATTCTGGCAAGGGGTGTGATCAGCCAGCTGCAGAACCATGGAAAGAAGATACCTAATGAGTATTCAGTCATGGGATTTGATGATACATACCAGTCAAGGAATATGTATCCACGGCTGACGACCGTCGGGCAGAATATTCTGGAAAGAGGCGAGACCGCAGGAAGGCTGATCTTAAAGATCATCAATCAGGAGCCTGTAGAGAAAGAGCGGTTTATGGATTTCCAGATCATTGAAAGAGATACAACAAGATAAGGACTGTATTGCCTATTTGCAGTAAGCAATACAGCCCACGATAATATAGGATCTGCTAATGAAAGGACTCACATAATAGGTTTACCAGGCAGATTTTTTAGAAAAACATATATTTTTTTGCCAGTTAGTTAACCGTTTAACTTTTTGGAGGTAATCATGTACAAGTCAAAGAAAAAAATAATTTTTACATTTTTGTTCCCCAGCCTTCTTGGCCTGCTGGTTTTTAAAGTAGGAGCAATGCTGTATTCGCTGTATATCAGCTTTACAGATTGGAATCTGTTTGGGGCACCTGAGTTTGTCGGATTTAAAAATTATATCCATATCTTTCAGGATGCCAGATTTTACGAATCATTGAAAAATACACTGCTGTTTATCGTGGGGTATCTCCCGATTGTTGTTGTATTATCCATGGGGATCGCACTTCTTCTGAACTCAAGGGTCAGAAACGTGAATGTGTTTAGAGGATTGTTTTTTCTTCCTGTTATTACCTCATGGGTAGCGGTATCGATGATATGGAAGGGGCTTTTAAACCCAGAATTCGGAGTGATCAATTCCATCATAAACATGCTGGGAGGCTCTGGGCCGGCCTGGCTGCAGAATCCATCCTTTGTGATACCTGCAGTAATCATGGTCAGCGTCTGGAAGGATGCAGGGTTCCTTTCGATTATCTTCCTCGGAGGGCTGCAGGGAATCTCTCAGGAATATTATGAGGCAGCGCAGATAGACAGCGCAAACAAATGGCAGCAGTTTTGGAAGATTACGCTTCCGCTGTTGTCGCCGACGACCTTTTATGCCCTGATTATTACGATCATCAATTCCTTCCAGGTATTTGACCAGATCTGGATCATGACCTCAGGGGAACCTACGGCCGATCTTGTTCCGGTCATGGTGACAGAGATCTACCGGAATAGCTTTCAGTATCAGAAAATGGGATATGCAACTGCATTATCATGGGTTTTATTCGCTATCATCATAGTTGTGACGATCTTCCAGAATGTGATGCAGAAGAAGTGGGTACATTACGAATAAATGGGAAAGGAGGAAAACGATGGAAGCAAACAAGAAAAAGGTACTCATATATCTGCTGCTGATCCTAGGAGCGGCAGTCATGATCATTCCATTTGGATGGATGCTCATTGTAGCGTTTACCAAACCGGACATCACATACCAGATGACACTGCTAAATGTGTTTAGCTCATTGTCACTGAATAATTTTAAAACACTCTTTTCGGATTACAGTATCTTAAGATACGCATTCAACAGTATTTTTGTATCTGTGATCTCAACGGCAGGACAGATTTTAATCTGTGCGATGTCCGGCTTTGTATTTGCAAGGATTGATTTTAAACATAAAGAAAAGATTTTCATTCTTTACCTTGCAACCATGATGATACCGGTTCAGGCAACGGTCATCCCACAGTATATCCTGATCAATAAGCTGGGCTTGGTAAATACATATGTTGGTCTGTTCCTTCCGGGGATCTTTAATGCATTTGGAACGTTCCTGATGAGGCAGTATTTTATGGGGATACCAAGGGCACTGGAAGAGGCAGCCTGCCTGGATGGCGCAGGATATGTCCGTATTTTTTTCCAGATCATGCTGCCTCTTGCAAAAACAGGGCTTGCAGTATTGGCAGTTACAAGCTTTATGGGAGCATGGAACGATTTCCTGTGGCCGCTGCTGGTGGCATCCGATGATGCACATACCACACTCCCGCTGTTTTTGTCTCAGCTGCAGGGACGCTGGTATGTTGACTGGAGTGTTTTGATGGGAGCGACACTGATCAGTGTACTTCCGATTTTGATGGTTTACTTATTTGCACAAAAGTATTTTATTGAAGGTGTACAGAACACCGGGATTAAGTAGGAGGAAAATTTATGAAAAGAAAATTAATTGCAGGTATTCTTGGAGTTACAATGGCAGCAGGACTTCTGACAGGCTGCGGTGGCAGCGATGAGGCGAAGAGCTCAGAAAAAACAACGATCAAGTATGCTACTTATTCAGCAGGACCTGACCATTTAGAAGATATGGACAAGATGGTGGCGGAATTTGAGAAGCAGAACCCGGATATCAAGGTGGATGTGGAAGTGATCGGTTTTGATGACTATTTTACAAAGCTGCAGACACAGGCTTCCTCCAAGACACTGCCGGACGCTTTTGAGATGAATTACGAGAACTTTGCAACATATGCGGGAAATGGAGTACTTCTGGATCTGTCAGAAGAAGCTGAAAAAGATAAATCCTTCTCGCCGGATCTGCTGGCCGGAAATTCTTATGAATACTTTCAGCATGACGGAAAACTGTATGGATTGACAGAGAAGATGTCAGACGTCGTATTGTTCTATAATCAGGAGCTTTTTGACCAGGCAGGGCTTGAATATCCACAGGCCGGCTGGACATGGAAGGATGAACTTGAGGCTTCTGAGAAGCTGACAAAGGATGGCGTATACGGAACTTATTCACCGGTCACATATAATGAGCTTTATAAGACCGTTGCACAGAATGGCGGCGCTTTATTTGACAAAGACGGAAATCCGACGATTGATTCGAAAGAGAATATCGAGGCATTCCAGTGGATGCTGGATAAAATGTTAAAATATAATATTCAGCCGACCACAGAGCAGATGAGCGGAAAATCACCTGAAGATATGTTTAAAAACGGAGAAATCGCAATGATACGCACCGGAAGCTGGATGATCTCTACATTCAGTGATGCTCCTTTTACCTGGGATATTGCATTGGAGCCATATAATACGAAACAGGTACATCATGTGTTTGCCGATGGAATCGTAGGAAATGCAGGAACGAAAAATCCGGAAGCAGTATGGAAATGGATCAAATTTCTGTCAACAGATCCGACAGCAGCAGAAATCCGTTTAGACTCCAGCTGGGATCTGCCGGCAACGAATGATGAGGATGTGCAGGCAAAATATACCTCTAAGGAGAAACCAGAGCACAGAGAGGTGATCTTTGAAGCAATGGAAACCGGGATCATGCCTCCGGTTGTAGATCATTACTCAGAAGTCCAGAATGCGATCAATGAGGAAATAAACCGTGCAGTGATCGGGCAGCAGTCAGCAGAAGAGGCTATGAAAGCAGCACAGGAGAAGGTTGTAAAAATCTTAGAGTAAAGAATTAGAATAGGATGCCGCAGACTATATTTATTACAAATGTAATTTGCGGCATTTTTAAGAATAAAACAGGTGGTAAGAAGCATGCAGACAGGAAAATACACAGGCATCGGGCTGATTGGGAATGAGACCATATCCGCTATTTATGCAGTAAACAATGGAATCGTAGACATTAATGGGACAGGGATCTATCATTTATTTTATAATAATTATGCCCATGACCTGCTCCAGTCAGCTGTCACGATGATCAAAGCAGGAGATACAATTTATTACGGAAATAAGGTGTGGAGGAAGCATACACATCCGTTACATATCAGGCCCAGGGCATCCTATGTGGAATGTAACTATCGCTATTGCGATGAGTTCATTTTAGAAGATGCAGATCTAAAGAGGAAGGATGTTGTGTACGCTTACGGGAAAAACAGACTGGTTTTTGAGATGGAGCTGGAAAACCTGTCTTGTGTTGAACAAAAGATTGCATGCTATGGATATGCAGCGGTAAGGAATGAGAAAGAAATACAAACAAAGCTTTTGAGAACCGGGAACTTGGGGATCCAGACAGGACAGGCTTACTTGGGAATGGTTACACAACAGAGAGAGGAGATCTATGCAGTCGAAGATTCACCTACGGACTTTGCATATCAGACTTTCTTAGATATCATGGACAAAAAGCAGCACAGGCAGGAGACGTTCACGTCCTGCAGGCTGGGATATGCCCAGGGAGGAGAGCGGATACTGGCCCCGGGAGAGAAAATGAATTTCAGATGGTGTCTTATTTTTGCGGACAGCTTGGAACATCTGGAGGAAGAGATGGTACTGGCATCGGACTGTGATATGCAAAGTGAGGCTGAGCAGTACTGGAGGGCTTGGCTAAAGGAAGGCAGACTCCCGGAAATAGAGGACGAATTTCAGGAGATGGCACTCACCAATCTGATCGCTGTGAAAGCTGTATGCATTGGAGGTTTCATTCCGGCAGATCTGACAGGGCACTATTTCTGTAATAAGATGCCGTGTTATTATGCCAGAGATTCTATCATGGCTGCCAGGGCACTGCTTCTTGCAGGACATCTGCGGGAATGCAGGGATATCATTCAATATCTGATCAAAAGGAAACGAAAAGAGAACGGAGAATTTTATCAGAGATATGATGGAAATGGTGAACCGAATGAGGGAGCAAACAACAATGTGTTCCATCAGATTGATTCCATCGGATATTTCTGCCGCATCGTATATGAATATCTAAAAGAGACAAAAGAACTGCTTGCCGATGAACGGCTGTTAATGGAACTGACGGATGTGATCCTTCACGCGGAGAAAAAGAATGGGATGGCAGGTCCCGAGGGCGGCGTCAATGAAGGGGTATTCGGAGGTGCCTTCATTACCTCCTCCAATATGTTTATCTACGGTGGTATAAAGGCTGCAGAGCAGATTTTTAAAATCCTTGGAAACCAGGAATATGAGCAGAAATGCAGAGAGATATGCTGTCAGATTTATAAGGGAATCCAGACAACTTATAATGAAGAAATAGGAAGATATGACTATGGCTATGTATCCTATCATAATGCTATAGTGCGTAAGTATGATACACCGCAGTATTTCGGGCCGCTCTATGGGTTCCCGAATGATGGACACATGAAAGCGACCCATCAGTATTTCCTGAAATACGCATCTTTCTTTGAGGATGGGATCGGCTATTCGGAACAGGAATATCACCATGGTCCGTGGCTCTTTAATACCCTGGCATGTGCCCAGTACTGCAAGAGGAGCGGTGATCTTGCGGAATATGAGAAGAAAATGCGCTGGGCGAAGGCACACAGCAATCAGTATGGACTACTGCCGGAGGCGGTGGATGGGGATGATGAACAGAAGTGTTTTATCAATCCGTTAAGCTGGGCGTGTGCAGAATTTGCAGCAGCCTATTTCAGTAAAGGAGAATTCGAACATGAGGAATAAAGAGCAAAAAGTAAAGCTGATCCAAATGCTGAGATCCTGTATAAGAGGAGAGATCCAAGAGCTGGGGGATCACCTTTCTGCGCTTATATCAGGAAGTGAATTGGATTTCCATGAGCAGTGTCTTGTCCAGTTTTTAACCGGGGAATATATCAGGATTTCCGGCGACGGGGAATTTTATCAAAGGAATGCCGTACGGATCGCAGAGCTTCAGGATCAGGTGGAGGCGGCTTCATTAAAGCCTTATCACCGGTTTCTGGGAGGGCAGCCAGGATACTACAGTGAGAATTACGGGATGGCTTACGGGGCTTTGTACAACAGCAATCTTTTTGCAAAAAGAGAGAAGACTGCGAAGGCGATTCATGAGATGAAAAATTATGCTTACGATCATTATACCTGCGCGGGAAAGCTGGTGGATGAAAAAGAAGGGAAAACTTCCACGGCACAGATGCTCTGGCTGTGTGTACCGTTTGGATTATTTACGCCGGAGGATCTCGTCCTGGTGGCAGCACTGGAGGAAATGAAGGATACCACTGCCCAGGAAGATTATGCGATGCTGGGCTGGTATTTTGCGGAGAAGGCAGATTACCGCCAGGCCAGAAGCTATCTTGGGCGTTTAGATAAAAGGGATCCTTTTGTTCAGGCCGTGGGAGATGTCATTGAGGAAAAATTACGGGCGGCAGGAATGCTCAGTGAAAACCCTCTGCTGCATGTTCCCTGCGGAAACTTTAACAGGTATGAGCATCAGAACTATGAGAGAGAACCATGGTATCCCAAGGAAGGGGAAGAAGTGTTCCTAAATGCTGTGATGTGGCCTGTCAGATATCCAGAGGAGGTAAAAGCCGTATGGAGTACAACAGACGGCAGAGGCGGAACTGCACCTGGATACTTCCAGCCGGAATATGAGAATTACCGTTTTTCTATTGGAAGATTTCAAGGCGGCGAAAACGTAACCTATTTCTTCCAGGCGGGAGATTATAGGTCAGAGGAATATCACTTTACTGTCCTGGAAAAGGAGACAGTTACTGAATTCAGACTTCGAATAGAAAACGGAGAAGATGTGGGGCTTGAGTTGATTTCCGGTCTGGGAAACCAGTATCTTTTGTCCAGGAAAAGAAAGAAGGGACAGCTTTTGTTTTCTGTGGAGCCGGTGGAAGAAGGAGAGAATACGGTTTCTGCCGGGGGAATGATCCCTGACAGGAAGACAGGCTGTGAGACTGCCTGGCAGCCCTTTACAAAGCTTATGGATGTCTGTGGGGAATGGATGCCGTTTTCGGTAGAAGAGCTGTATTTTTGGAGAATGGGAAATCAGATATTCTCATCTGGAATGAAGATCAAAGCCAGAAAAAGTGAGCGGTTTTATGGATTTGGGGAGCGGTATAATCAGATCGACCAGCGGGGAAATAAAGTGGATGTCTATGTGTACAATCAATATAAAGAGCAGGGGATCCGCACCTATTTTCCGATGCCGTATTTCTTGAGTTCAGACCGTTATGGAATCTATCTGCCTGTCAGTCATTATACAGAATTTGATATGTGTGCCGAAAATAAGGAACTCTGGCAGGTGGAATCCGAGACTGCGGGGCTTTCCTGGTACTATTTTGCAGGGACTCCAAAGGAGATGATCGGACAGTTTACCAGTGTGGCCGGAAAGCCGGTCATGATGCCGGAGTGGGCGTTTGGTCCCTGGATGTCCAGTAACAACTGGGACAGTGAAGCCGAGGTAAGAAAACAGGTGGAACTTACGAAAAAGTATGACATCCCTGCCACAGTCCTTGTGATCGAGGCGTGGAGTGATGAGGCAACTTATTATATATTCAATGACGCATCTTACGAGGAAAACAGCGGGGAGGAGGCCTTCTCATATGAGGATTTTGATTTTCCGAAGTGGGGAAAATGGCCTGATCCGAAGAAAATGGTGGAATATCTGCATGAAAATGGTCTGAAATGTATTCTCTGGCAGATTCCGATCATTAAATATATCAATTCCCTGCACCATCTGCAGAAGGACCGGGATGAAGAATTTGCTTTGGCCCATGGATACTGTGCGTTAAAGAAGGATAAAACTCCTTACCGGATGCCGGAGGGATGGTTCACGGACAGCCTTCTGATGGATTATACGAACGAGGAGGCTGTCAACTGGTGGATGAAAAAAAGGCAGTATCTGGTGGATGACATTCAGATAGATGGTTTTAAGACAGACGGTGGTGAGTTCGTATTCGGGGACGATGTCCGGTTTTGGGATGGACGGACCGGAAAAGAGATGAGGAATGAATATCCGAACCTTTATATTAAGAAGCATTATGATTTTATCCATGAGAGGCGGGATGGGATCGTATTCAGCCGGGCAGGATTTTCAGGGGCAGCGCAGATGCCGGCCCACTGGGCAGGGGATGAGCGTTCTACCTTTTCTGCGTTTCAGAGAAATCTCTGTGCAGGCTTAAATGCAGGGATCTCAGGGGTGCCTTTCTGGGGCTGGGATCTTGCAGGGTTCAGCGGTGAGATACCGAGTGCGGAGTTATTTGCACGGTCTGCGTCCATGGCGGCTTTCTGCCCTATCATGCAGTATCATGCGGAGAGTAAGGCAGAATTTAATCAAGACCGGACACCCTGGAATATCGCGGAGAGAAGAAATGCACCATGGATCATTGATGTGTACCGCTATTATGCAAAGTTAAGAATGGCGATGCTGCCTTATATTATGGAGGAAGCAGCGAAATCAGCAGAGACCGGAGTGCCGCTCATGCGTGCTCTCTGGGTGGAATTCCCGGATGACGACGAGGCAGGGAGTATTTATGACCAGTATTTATTCGGGGATGACTTTCTGGTGGCACCGATTGTGGAAGAGGGGGCCAGGGAAAGAGAGGTTTATGTTCCAAAAGGTAATTGGATCAATTTGTTTACAGACCAGGAATTCACAGGAGAGCAGTGGGTCACAATGCACGCAGAAGTAGATGAGATCCTTGTGCTGAAACGCCGGGAGTCCAGGTGGCATGTGAAGCTTGGGGAGAATATGGAATTTGTAAAAGAGAATGAATAAAAGGAATGGTGGAAGAATACGGTTGTCTATCAAAGCTAGAGCAAAGGGGTCTGACCCCTTTGCTCTCCGTTTTTGGAATATTGCACAATAACAAAAGAAAATACAGAAAATATTAAGAAAAATTTAAATAAAACTGCTTTCTTTATCCTGTGACTCTGTTATAATATAAGCAAAGAATACCCTTTATGGCAGGATTCGTATTCATATCAAGTCTCAAGGAGGTGGGATTTATGAAACGAAAGAAGAGAAGAGGATTGGCTTTGATGTTGGCTTTTGTTCTGGCGGGGGCAGCGTGTATGATGCCGGACATAAAGGTTTCTGCAGCATCAGCGGCAGGAACAGACAATACACAGAATCAGAATCTGGAAGTAGTGAATAAGACTGCAGAAAGTATTACATTACGAACACAGGAAAATTACGAGTATGCCATAGAGACCGTAACAAACCAAGTGAGGGCCTGGAAGTGGGCAGATGCTTCCCAGTACGATAAGACAAATAAGACCGTCACATTTGCAGGGCTGAATGCAGACCAGACTTATCAGTTTGCAAGCAGGATAGCAGGAACGACAGAGGTTCTTGGTCAGAGTGCAGTGAAGACGAATGCACTGGAGAGTACGCCGGCAGCACCAACACCGGATACGGCAGGAACGGTTCCGGATACATCCGAGACAGACAAGAATACACCGGAAACAAATATACCGGAAACAAATATACCGGAAACAAATGTACCTGATACAACCGTAGGTTCTCAGGACACAGAAGGGGGCACAGCAGCTGACACCCAGACTACGGATGGGGACGACCAGAATGTACCGGATCAAAGCCCGGCTGATTCAAGCAGCAATACGGACAAACCGAATGAAAACCAGAATAATCCTCAGAATGATAACCAGAATAATACCCAGCAGCCGGCGGATGATAGTAAGGATACTGTAGATGATGTTTCAGGAGGAAAAGGAACAGAACAGGACAGTAAAGATACCCCGGATAAAACAGGTACCACGAATACCACAGAAAAAGAGAAGCTCCCCAAACCGGACGCCCCAGTTATTTCTAATGTGACCGATCAAAAGATCATACTGGAATTACCGAAGAGTGCAGAGGAAAAATATCAATATGAATACAGCATGGACGGAAAAGCTTTCCAGACATCCCCGGAATTCGATCAGCTAAAGCCGGAGACGGAATACAGCTTCTGCATCAGGATCGCGGCAGGTACATATGACGGAACTGCTTATCAGGATCCAAGTGAGAACAGTGCTTTTACAGATCTGGTTAAGACAAAGAAGTCAGCGCCCGAAAAGCCAAAGTATGCACCAGAACTGGCAAAGAAGACTGATACAAGCGTAACTTTGAAGGCAGCGGCGGATGAGAAGAATCCGAAAGCTTTGGAATATGGACTGCGCACATCTGATACAGAGATTCAATGGAATCAGAGTGGTGTGTTCGAGAATCTCACACCTGGTACAGCATATGAGTTTGTGGTACGTTATGGTGTAGATGAAAAGGTACAGATGACAGGCGAGGCAAGTGATGCTCTCAAGGTGACCACTTTAGAAAAAGCGGCTGCAGCACCGGAAGCTCCGACGCTTTCCAAACGTTCCGAGACTTCTATCACATTAAAAGCGGCAGATGGTCAGCAGTATGGTTTGGTAAAGGCGGATGGAAGCGTTAACTGGCAGGACAGTTCAACATTTGACGGATTGAAACCGAACACTGCTTATCAGTTTGCAGCACGCATGAAATATGATCCCGATAAAGCAATGGAAAGCATCCGAAGTGAGACAGCAGGTTTCAAGACAGTGATCAGCTTTGAAGGCTCCAAGATAACAGGCATCAAGTCTGGTGGTTCTTATGATGAAGGGACCAAACTGACAGCTGTTGCTGTGGGAACGGGTATGGATAATACGGCTCCGGCAGCAGGCGACACAAGATGGGTTCCAAAGAGCTGGAGCTGGGACGGAGAGAAATGGAAAAACTGGGACAATGCTCCTTATTCCATTACTGCAACATATTCACAGCCAGGCAGTTATAATCTGAGAGTCAGCTATCAGCTGCAGGAGTATACCAAGGATGGATGGCAGGCAGCACAGGAAACAAAAACCGCGAATGTGAAATTCAAGGTGATAGAGAAAAAGGTATTCTTTACGATTCAGGCTGAAGCAGGTGCAAACGGAAAGATTACCCCAAGCGGCAAGGTGGAGGTACAAAAAGGGAAAGATTATGAATTTATTTTTACTCCGAATAAGGGATACCGCACCGCCAAAGTAACTGTGGATGGAAAAGCGGTAACATTCAAGAATAACAGATACAAATTCACGAATGTCCAGGAGGCACATAAGATCTCTGTTACTTTTGAGAAGGATAAAAAGACGCCGAAGACCGGAGATATGAGTCAGCCGGCAGTTTTCCTGGGACTTCTTCTGATCTCTGGAATGCTTATTCTTGGGCTGGCATATAGAAAGAGGAGATCATAACATACAGTTTTTTCTCGGCTCAGGAGTTAATAGTATGAAATGGTTTTGAAATGAGTTTAGAGGTCTGTCAGGATAATCTGGCAGACCTCTTCTTTGTGAGTATAATTGCAGTTCCTACGGTGAGTCTGCACATGCTTGTATCGTGCCGGACTGCTTCCAGATAAAATAGAGGCTTAAGCCCATTGCAAATATCTGTGAGATAGGAACCGAGATCCATGTCCCATATATCCCCATCAGGCCGGGAAGGATGAGCAGCAGGAGGAACAAGAACAGGACCTCCCCATAGATCAGGATATAAGCCCAGGTATTTTTACAGGTGGCATAAAAATAGGCAGTTGTGACTCTGGAAATGCTGACGAACAGATATCCGAAGAGGAATACTGGCAGCATTTTTGATACATTTTCAGTGATGGTTTGTGATGCACCGAATAACAGGGCGGTTTTTTCACGAAGGAAATACAGCAGGATAAAGCTGGCTGCCGCTACGAGAAAGCTGAAACGATAAGCCAGAGTGCGGATCTTTTCAGCGTTTTTTATATTACCCTCACCAAAGGACCTGCTTAGAAGCGGCTGGCATCCATCGCTGACTCCCTGGAGCAGGAGCAGTACCACACAGGAAATATAGCTGACCGGCGCATAACTTGTGACAGCCAGGGCGCCTCCGGTCAGCGCAGCACTTTTATTGATCAGGATCAATGTGATGTTGGGCGAAAAGGTAAGTCCAAACGGAGATAGTCCCACCTGAATTATGTTTTTTAAGAGCGTGGTCCAGTGTCTGCCAAGGGTGAACAGGGGAAGCTCCTTTTTATAGATCAGG
Source organism: Faecalicatena sp. (assembly GCF_058819085.1). Lineage (NCBI taxonomy): Bacteria > Bacillati > Bacillota > Clostridia > Lachnospirales > Lachnospiraceae > Faecalicatena > Faecalicatena sp. The sequence goes on along the minus strand of NZ_JBZUUL010000018.1, from coordinate 177,749 downwards.
AAGATCAGGCAGACGATGAAAGTAACGGCCTGTCCGATCACTGTTGCGGCTGCCGCACCCATCATTCCCAGCGGGAACCTCCAGACGAACAGGTAATCAAGCAGGATGTTGGTACAAAAGCCTGCAATCATGGCAGTCATGGCCGTAATAGCGCCTCCCATATTACGGATAAACGGAACGATTCCTGTCCCCAGAATCTGGAATACGGCACCGAAGGTAATATAGAGGGTATACTCTTCTGCGAGGAGCCGGATACTGCCCTTTGCACCGAAAAATCGTAAGACATAGGGGGCAGCAGGCAGATACACGGCGGTAAGGAAAATGCCTGATAAAATGAGAAGAATGAGGGTCATTCCAAAATACTGTCTGCTTCGCAAACGGTCTTTGGTGCCGAGGCTGACTGCGTATTGAACGGCGCCTCCCATTCCCAAACCGGTCCCGACAGCCTGCAAAAATGCAGTCAGTGGATAAGCGATATTGATCGCAGCCAAGGCATTGTCTCCCAGGGCATTTCCTACAAAAAAGCCATCTGCAATGGCATAAATCCCGGACAGTGCAAAGGCCAGCATGGAGGGGATTACAAAGCGGAAGAATTCTTTATGTGGGTTCATTTGAATCTGCCTCCTTAAAGTATTGATTGTAAAGTCTGGTGATCTGAATCAATTCTTCGACCTGGTCTGGTCCCAGCGAATCCAGGACCATACATTCATGCCGCTGCATGGCATGAACTGTTTTGGCGATAAAGTCCCGGCCGGGTTTGGTCAGTATGATCTCCTTATTGCGACGGTCCTCTTGAGAAGGGACCAGGGTGATCCAGGAACGCTTCTGAAAGCTTTTTAAAATCGTATTCACCGTCTGCTTAGGCAGGACCCACTGTGTACAGATATCCTTCTGCCTGCAGGGGCCGTCTGTCTCTGACAGGGAAAGTATGACTAAAAGCTCATAATAGGAAAGACCGTGCTGACCGGCCCAAGCTTCGTAAAGACTGTTCGTCTCGCGCCAGAGCGCGGTGTAGGATTTGATCTGTTCTAATGTAGTCTGCATGATATGTCTCCTTGTTCTAAATGATAGCTGCTCAGCAAATGAAAAGTAGCATAGAGGCTGAAAATAAATCTTTTAAAAGTAAAATGCTGTACAACATTAGTCTGTTGACGGACTAATATTATCATAGGATTTAGACAAAAGTCAAGCCTAATAATTTTAGCTTAATAAGTGTAATAGAAATTGCAATTCAGAATCCATTCAATCTCCGGAAACATCAGCCTCCCAAAACTTCCTCCAATTTGATCTATAAACTAAAAAAATTACACAAAAGGCGCATATGTTTATATTTGCCCGGCCCGAGGCATACTAACAAAAGAAAATCTGATGAAAAAAGCACTAGAAAGAACCTATGTTAGAAAGTCTTTACAGCTGAAGGAAAAACGGAGGACACAATGATGATATTTGATGCAGTGTATTATGAAACGGATAGTCTGTCTTATCCTCTGGGAAAGCAGTTAAAGGAGCAGTTTAAGAACCTGCCCTGGATTCCCATCGAGAGTCACAACTCCATCAAGGAGATGCAGGAAAGACCCAACTCAGAATTCGGGCGTATGAAGAGGAATCTGATCGTTGGTACCCGCAAAACCCATAAATATGTAGAAAACCATAAGGTATCAGACTACCTGGTACCCTACACATCCTCGGGCTGTACTGCCATGTGCCTGTACTGTTACCTTGTCTGCAATTACAACAAATGTGCATATCTCAGGCTGTTTGTAAACCGGGAACAGATGCTGGACAGACTCATCAGATACGGGATAAAAAGCGGTAAGGAGATGACTTATGAGATTGGAAGCAACAGCGATCTGGTATTGGAAAATACGATCACAGATAACCTGCTTTATACGATTCCGAGATTTGCAGAGGAGGGGCTGGGGAAGCTTACATTTCCAACAAAATTTCATATGGTAGACCCGCTTTTAAAACTGCCTCATAAGGGGAAGGTTATCTTTCGGATGAGTGTGAATCCGCAGTCCATCATCGAGAAAATAGAATTTGGCACATCAAACCTAAGGCAGAGGATCGAAGCCGTCAATCAAATGTGTGATGCGGGATATCCCTGCGGACTTCTGATCGCACCTGTGATCTTAATGGACGGCTGGAAAGAAATGTATACAGAGCTTTTGGAGGAATTAGAAGCCTGCTTAAGCAGGAAAATAAAGAAGCAGATGTTTCTGGAGATCATACTGATGACATACTCCTATGTGCACCGGGCAATCAACAGTGAGGCTTTTCCTGGGGCAGTGGACCTTTATGATAAGGAATTGATGACTGGACGGGGAAGAGGACGGTACTGTTACCGAAGTGAGGCACGCTCAGAGGCGGAAAGTTTTCTCCGGGAAGAGGTAAAAAGAATTTTGGGGGATGTGCCGATACTTTATATAAGCTAAATTACAAAATGTAAGGAAAAATGCATAAAAAATGCAGATGAAAACTGTGACTATTGACAAATTTGTTAATTAAGTACAACACTTATACTTAATTGATTGACAAAATAGAAGCGTGATTGTATGATTAGGGTAGTTTCAAAAAACCTTAAAAAAATTTGTGGTGAAAGTGAGATGGTAGAGTTTTGAAAGTTTTATTAGTAGGAGAAAGCTGGGTATCAAGAGGTGAGAATGCTGTGGGACTGGATGTAATTGGCATGAGTTCTTTTACAGAAGCGGCAGGAGACTTCATGGAGAAGACAGCAGGCTACGGGATTGAGTTTACTTATATCCCGGGACACCGTGCTTCAACGGACTTTCCGATGACAGAGGAAGAGATGAGGACATACCAGGTGATCATCATCAGCGACATTGGCAGCAGCTCCCTCTTGCTGCATCCCAAGGTGCAGCACAACTGTGAGAGGATCCCCAACAGATTAAAAGAGTTGTGCAGTTATGTAGAGCATGGCGGCGGTCTGCTCATGTGCGGAGGGTATATGGGATTTTCCGGCTTTATGGGAAAAGCGAGATTCGGGATCACACCGCTTGCCAGGATTCTTCCGGTAAGCCTTCTGAACTATGATGACCGGATTGAGGAGCCTTCTGGAGTTGTTCCACAGATCAAAGTGAAGGAGCATCCTATCCTGGACAAAGTGGAAGGAGACTGGCCATATTTTCTGGGATATAACTGTTTGAAGACGAGAGAAGGAGCATTAGAAATTGCCAGTGTGAATGAAACGGATGCATTTGTAACTGTGTGGGATTACAAAAAAGGCCGCTGCGGAGTATTTGCCAGTGACATTGCACCACATTGGGCCCCTCCTGCATTTTTAGAATGGGAATCTTATGGATTGTTTTTTGCAAATTATTTAAAGTGGCTTGGACATGAGAAATAGGAGGCGTTTTAAGTGGGATACGATAAAAGTTATGCGAAATATATGGATCATACAGTATTAAAGGCAGATACAACAAAGGATACATTAAAGAGATTTTGCGACGAGGCAAAAGAATATGGATTTGCCAGTGTCTGTGTGAATCCGGGAAATGTAGCTTATGTAGCAGAGCAGTTAAAGGGAAGCAAGGTGCTCACCTGTAGTGTGATCGGTTTTCCCCTCGGGGCGAATACTACATATATGAAAGCCGCGGAAGCACTGGAAGCAGTGAAGAATGGGGCGCAGGAAGTGGATATGGTCATCAATGTAGGTGCATTGAAGGACAAAGATTATGATTATGTAAAAAAAGATATAGAGGCTGTAGTAAACGCTGCGCATCCGCAGGCAGAGGTAAAAGTCATCATTGAAACCTGTCTGCTGACTGACGAGGAGAAGGTAACGGCATGTGAACTGGCAAAAGCAGCGGGGGCAGATTTTGTGAAGACATCGACCGGATTCGGAAGCGGCGGAGCAACAGTAGAAGACGTCAGACTGATGAAAAAGACGGTAGGGGACATGAAAGTAAAAGCATCTACGGGAATCAACAACCGGAAGATCTGTGACGAAATGATCGCAGCGGGTGCCTGTCGGATGGGAACAAGTAAAGGAATCTATATTGTCAAAGATGAAGAACCAAAGTTGTAATGGAACGAACCTTATATTACGGAGGATGAAAAATGAAAAAGAGGATGAAAAAATTAGTTGGGATCATGTTAGCAGCGGTATTAGTTTTCGGGATGACAGGATGCAGTATGGACGGCGGTTCACAAAAAAGCGGGGACAAGAAGACAGAGAGTAAAAGTGATGATAAAAAAGCAAAGAAGATAGGTCTATCTCTTTGGGCATATGACAGCCAGTACTGGACGGAAGTAAGAGATGGGGCACAGGAAAAATGTGACGAATTAGGATATGAACTGGTAATCGCTGACCCGAATAACGTACCTTCCCAACAGGTATCGGACATTGAGAACTTTATTACAATGGGAGTAGATGCGATCATCGTTGCAGCTATTGATCCGCAGTCTGTTTCGGGTGTTTTGAAGGAGGCAAGGGAAGCTGGGATCAAGGTGGTCGCACAGTCTATAGAGGTCAAAGAAGATGAATGTGATGTATACTCCTCTGCCGATGAATATCAGATGGGAGAGATGACCGGAGAAGGCGCAGGAAACTGGATCGTTGAGAATTTTGGGGATGAAGCAGTTGAATGTGCGGTGTTAAACTATGATTCCAATCCGTCCTGCATTCCGCGTGGAGATGGTATGGAGGAAGGAATCACAAAGGCTGCACCAAAGGCGAAGGTCGTAGCAAGACAGGATGCCAGTACGATCTCTGACGGCCAGTCTGTAACAGATTCACTGCTCCAGGCAAATCCAAACTTAAAGGTGATCGTCTGCCAGAACGACGCCATTGCGCTGGGGGCATATTCAGCAGTACAGGCAGCAGGGAAGGATACAGATGATTTCTATATTGGTGGAATTGATAATACAGATGAGGGGCGTCAGGCAATCGCAAAAGGCGGTGCATTCCGGGCAACATTGGATATCATTGCAAGGGAGAATGGATATCAGGATGTAGAAATTTGTGAGAAGCTAATAAACGGAGAAAAAATGGATTGGAGATATGTGATCGAACCTAAGTTAGTTACCTATGATGATGTGAAAGAGGAAAGCAAATAGCAAGAGGTGGCAGGATGCAAGATAATTTACTGGTAATGAAGGATATCGTGAAAACTTACAGTGGGACTGTGGCATTGAATCACATGCAGCTTACTGTAAGAAGAGGCACGGTGCATGCTTTACTGGGAGAAAACGGTGCAGGAAAATCCACTCTGATCAAAACACTGGCCGGGGCGATACGCCCCGACAGTGGAACGATCGAATATGAGGGACAGACGTATCAGGGGTTCGGGCCGAAACAGGCTCTGGAGCTGGGAATCGGGGTAGTATACCAGGAATTTAACCTGGTCCCTTATCTGACAGTGGCTGATAATATGTTTCTGGGAAATGAACCAGTAAAAGGGATCCACTTAGATAGGAAGCAGTATTACAAAAAGGCTGGGGAGATATTTGAAATGCTGGGTGTTGATATCGACGTCAGGGCACAGGTCAAGAATCTTCCGGTGGCTTATCAACAGATGGTAGAAATAGCAAAGACAGCGTCGAAACAGGTGAAGCTTTTGATTTTAGATGAGCCTACAGCGGCGCTGTCTGACTCAGAGGTGAATGCGCTGTTTCAGCTCATCCGCAGATTAAAGAAACAGGGAGTGTCTATTATATATATTTCACATCGTATGGAGGAATTGGATGAGATCGCGGATGATGTCACGATCCTGCGTGATGGGGAATATGTAGAAACACTTCCGGTCGGTTCCTGTACGAGAGAACAGCTCATTGCCAAAATGGTGGGAAGGGAGCTGGGAAAACAGTTTCCGCCGGGGCATTTTGGTACGGACAAGGTAATATTAAAGGTGGAACACCTAAAGAATTCTTATGTGAAGGATGTAAGCTTTGAACTCCATGAGGGGGAAATCCTGGGATTTGGCGGATTAGTAGGTGCGGGCAGAACGGAAGTTGCCAGAGCAATTTTCGGTGCAGATTATGCAACGGGTAAGATTGAGGTAATGGGGAAGGCAGTTACCATCAGAAGCCCCAGGGAGGCGATCAGACATGGCATCGCATTTATTACGGAGAACAGGAAAACAGAAGGGCTTATCTTAAAAAGAAGTATCCGGGAGAATATTATGATCAGTTCTCTCGATAAAGTGATCAGACATAGACCCACGATCAATAAGAAAGCAGAGATCAATACGGCACAGGAATATGCTGATAAGCTAAAAACAAAATGTGCCGGGCTTGAATATCTTGTATCGAGTCTCTCGGGAGGAAACCAACAGAAGGTTGTGCTTGCAAAATGGCTTCTGACAGATTCAAAGATCATCATTTTTGACGAACCCACCCGCGGAATTGATATTGGAGTAAAACAGGAAATTTATCAGATCATGAAGGATTTGGCGAAGCAGGGAATCGGGATCATCATGATCTCATCAGAGATGCCGGAACTGATCGGCGTTTCCGACCGTATCATTATTATGAGACACGGGAAGATCGCCGGGGAAGTGGACAGCGAGGACTGTACACAGGAACAGATACTGGATATTGCTTTACATGAGGACTAGGTTGAAAGGAGCTTTTATGAAAAAGAGAAAAGGCGAAGTGTTCCAGAAATATGGAACTGCTGTAATCTTGGTATTACTATTTATATTCTTTGCGTTGAGGACAGAAACGTTTTTGTCTGTCGGCAATATCTGGAACATGCTCAGACAGACGGCTGTTACAGGGATTATTTCCCTTGGTATGACAATGGCTATGCTGACAGGCGGAATCGATCTTTCGGTCAGTGCCGTGGTGGCTATTTCGTCTGTGACATGTAGTATGTGCATGGTGAATCTGAAAATGAATATGTGGGTGGCGATCCTGATCGCACTTCTCACAGGGCTGGCGGCAGGATTGATCAATGGACTGTTCATTACATACATTAAGATACCTCCGTTGATCGCGACTCTTGGAACACAGACAGCCATCCGTGGGCTGGCTTACATAATGACGGGTGGCTATACGGTATACGGTTTTCCGAAAGCCTTTGATTTTATCGGAAAAGGATATATTGCAGGGATACCGGTACCCGTCATCCTGCTGATTGTTGTTTTAGTGATAGGATGGTATGTAATCAATAAGACAAAATTCGGACGTTATTTATATGCGATCGGAGGAAATAATGAAGCATCCAGACTTTCGGGAATCAATGTAAACAGGCGCCTTGTTATGACCTATGCAATTTCAGGCGGGCTGGCAGCACTTGCCGGGATCATTGAACTATCAAGACTCAGTTCCGGACAGCCCAATGCAGGGGAAGGATATGAGATGTCCGCGATCACAGCAGTTGTATTAGGCGGTATCAGTGTCTCAGGAGGGGAAGGAAAGTTTAGCGGAGTTGTTTTCGGTATCTTGATCATGGGCATTCTGTCCAGCGGCCTGGTCATGATGAATGTTTCCACATATTATCAGCAGCTGATCAAGGGATTAGTACTTCTCTTTGCGGTCAGCATCGATCAGATCTTAAAATTGAATCTGCTGTCAAAAAGCAGCCGTGTCCGTTCCTAGGACAAGAAAGGAGTAGTCTATGCTTTCTGAAAGACTAAAGAAGATTAAAGCCAGGGTTTTTGATATTGAATTCCATGACCCGAATATTTGGTATTTTTCAGATATTAATATCCTGAACGATGAGAATAAGGATGAACCACTTGTAGTTAGAAAAGGGCTTTCATCTAAGTTTTTGGGAGAAAACCTGCCGGTTATCATCAAACCGGATGAACTGATCGTAGGAAATCCCAATATGAACAGTGTAGGATTTGGTTCGGTCGTACCCAAATATGCAACGCCTGAGGAGGAAGCGTACGGTGCAAAGTTTAAACTAAACGAGAAGTCGATATGGGGGCATCATCCGCCGTACTGGGAGAAAGTTTTAAATGTCGGGTTCAAAGGAATCATGGAAGAAATAGAAACAGCGGTCGAGAAACAATATGAAGCAGAAGAGACAGATATGAAAGCGGTCGCAGAGTATAGAGCAATGCTGGCCGGAATCGAAGGTGTATTAGCTTTTGCACAGCGCCATGCACAGGAAGCGTTAAAGCTGAGTGTGGCAGAAAAGGAGCCGGAAAGAAGGAAAGAACTCTTCCAGATTTATAAGAACTGCAGCAGAGTGCCATATTTTCCGGCACAGACACTGTGGGAGGCACTGCAGGCATATTGGTTTACCTATTGTCTGGTGAACAGCGGCGGGGAATTTGTACCTCTTGGACGTGTGGATCAGAATGTTTATCCGTTTTATAAGGCAGATATCGAGGCAGGAAGAATCACAAAGGAAGAGGCCAGGGATTTGTTGGGATCCTTCCTTGCAAAATGCAATGAAAGAGTCTGTACAGATACAAAAAAATGTGAGAATCATTATGATTTCGGGGTGTTTTCCCAGGGCGTTCCTCCCGAGTTTGCGAATGATATGGAGGAGACAGGGGGGCATGAAAGCGGCAGCTATGACAGCAGAAGCCTGATGTGGAAGGATGAGGACGATCCATATAGTGAGAATAATTTTAACTTCGGGCAGTCAGCGAATGACTGGCTGATGAATATGGTCATCGGCGGGCTTAGACCGAACGGGGAAGATGGAACCAATGAGGTCTCCTTTGAACTTCTCAAGCTTAGGTTTGAGATGGATTTTGTAATGCCAACGCTGTCAGCAAGGGTATCGAAAAAGACCCCGGAAAGCTTCTGGATGGCACTGTCCGAATGCCTAAAACACAGCCAGGGGGAACCGGCGATCTACAATGACGATCTGATCATACCAGGATTTGTGGAAATCGGGGTACCTATAGAGGATGCAAGAAATTATACGAATGATGGCTGCTGGGAATGCCTGATTCCTGGAAAAAGCCATTTCAGCTATGCACACGTACAGAACCTGCGCTGTCTGGAATGGGTATTGACCAGAGGTGAGACACTGCTTACAGGGGAACAGGAGGGCATTGATACGGGAGAGCTGTCCGGATATCAGGATTTTGAGAGTTTCTATCAGGCTTATTGTAAGCAGGTAAACTCCCAGATCGATCTGCAGGTGGAGAAACGACTTGAAAATCTGGGGTTATCCTGCGCAGTTGCACCGGATCCACTGATGTCTTCTATATTTGAAAACTGTATCCAAAAGGGCAGGGATCTGACGGACAGGGCGATCGTGCCGTATACCTTCCATTTAGTATTGATCACAGGGCTTTCAGATACTGTAGATTCGCTGGCAGCTATCAAAAAGCTGGTGTTTGATGACCATGCAGCTACATTAGAGGAATTCCGGGATGCGGTGATCCATAACTGGGAGGGCTATGAAGAGCTTCTTCATAAAGTAAGGACCCAATGTCCGAAATATGGAAATGATGATGATTATGCAGATGAGATCCTGCTGCGCGTTATCCGTGATTTTGAGGATCATATCACACAGTGGAGAACGAAGCAGAATGAAATTATGGTGCCCTGTGGAATCGGTACGTTCGAGAATTATGCGGCGCTTGGCTGGAACTTAAGCGCAAGTCCCGATGGCAGGAAAGCAAGAGAGGCACTGGCACCAAACTATGCCCCGACACCGGGAATGGATATCCAGGGGCCAACGGCAGTGATCAAGAGTGCTACAAAGCCGGAATTACTAAAGTATTACTGCGGCTGTCCTCTTGATATTTCACTGAATGCTAATGACTTCCAGGGAGAAGTGGGAACCATGAGGATGACCGGTATTCTGAAATCCTTCTGTGAGCTGGGCGGCTGTATCGCTACGATTACTACATGCGATATTGAGGAATTAAAAGATGCCAGGCTTCATCCGGAAAATCATCGGAATCTGATGGTCAGGATGGGCGGCCTGTCCGCATATTTTATCGCGATGTCCCCGGCACAGCAGGAAAATATTATTCAGAGATTCTCAAAAGGAGCCTTGATTAAGTGAGTAAAGTATTTATTTCTAATATCCAGAAGTTTTGTGTGTATGACGGGCCGGGAATCAGGACAGTCGTGTTTTTTATGGGGTGCCCTCTGCGGTGTAGATGGTGTCAGAATCCGGAGAATTTTTATAATACTCCGAAGGTCATGTTTGATGCCTCCAAATGCACCGGATGCGGGATCTGTATTGAAAAATGCTTCCATCATGCAGTCAGGAGAGGGGCTCTGGGAGAAATACTGCTGGATCGGAGTCTATGCACTGCATGTGGGGAATGTACACGTTACTGCCGGCAGCAGGCGCGGGAGGTCTGCGGGGAGGCACGGTCTGCGGAGGAAGTGTTTGAAGAGGTAATAAAAGACGAGGTGTTCTTTAAAAATACCGGGGGAGGTATTACCTTGAGCGGCGGAGAGTGTACCATGTTTCCTGAGTATGCTTCTCTGCTGCTTAAAAAGGCAAAGGCCCGGGGAATCCACACGGCAGTTGAGACATGTGGCTTCTGTGAACCAGAGGCATTGGCAGTAATGGAAGATGATGTAGATTTATTTTTATATGATATCAAACTGATCACTCCTGACCTTCATAAAAAATGGACGGGGCAGGGGAATGAAAAAATAAAGGCAAACCTGGAACACTTGATCCAGACAGGGAAAAATGTAGTGATCAGGATTCCCTTGATCGAGGGCGTGAATGACGGGAAAGAATTCCAGAAGATTTTAGACTATCTGAAACGTTTTCCATCGGTTAGAGAGATCCATATCCTCCCGTTCCATCAATTAGGAGCATCAAAATACAGGCTTTCAGGACAGGAGTATGAAATGGATGCGTGGAGAGAGTGTTCAGATGAGGTTGCAGAGAAATGCAGGCAAGAGGCTGAGAATGAAGGATTCAAAGTAAATGTGGGAGGCTGGAACTTGTAAATAAATCTCTGAAAGTATATAATCAAAATGTGGAATAAATTACCAGGAGCATATGTGATGTTAAAGAATACGAACATAGTAAAGATGGCCAATCAGGCGTTGGTATTAGATTCAATAAAAAAAAATAAGAAGATCACAACGGAAGAGATCATCAATCAGACGAGGCTTAGCCGCACTACGGTCCTGACCATGATGAAAGAGCTTTCCCAGCAGAAGCTGATCGAAAAAAGAGGAAATGTCAGGCAGTCTGTAGGGCGTCAGCCAATTCTATACTCTTTGAGCAGGGATGTGTATTATGCAATTGGGATCGATATCGACGTGGCACCAATCTATATGGCAATCTCCAGGCTGGACGGATCGATCGCATATTCCAGGCAGTGGGAGGTCTCTGAGAATGCCGATGGCAGGGAGATCAAGGACTCTGTCATTGAGCACGTGAGCAGGGCCTTTGTGGAGGCTAAGATCAGCCGTGATAAGATAATTGGAATGGGGATCGGCCTTCCGGGTGTTATGAATCTTCAGCAGAATATTGCAGAGAAGATCAGCCGTATACGCGGGTGGGAGAATTATGACATTGCAAGGGAATTAGGCGAAGCCTTTGATTTTCCTATTTATGTTAGAAATGATACACATCTGCTTGGACATATGGAGATCGAGTCGGAAAATGAAAATATGCTTTATATTCTTCACCGTTCTGGTATCGGTATGGCACCGATCATCAACGGGGAGGTCTATGAAGGGATTTTCGGGAACGCCGGGTATATCGGCCATACCAGGATCGGTGCCCAGGGCAGGCTGTGCAATTGCGGATTAAAGGACTGCCTGGAAGTATATTGTTCCAAGAGAAGCATCGAGAAGTCTTATGAAGAGATCACCGGATGTAAGCTGGGGTACGATGCACTTGTTCTGGCAGCAGACAATGGCGATGAAGATGCATGTGAAATTTTTCGGAAAGCCGGGAATTATTTCGGCATAGGGATCACGAATGCTATCAAGACGTATGACATATTAAATGTTGTGATCGGCGACCTGCGGTGTAATGAAGACCACATATTCTTTCAAAGTATTCAAGAGAGCGTGGCGGAAAATTCCGTTAACTTTAGTGTAAAACAGCCAACCGTAAGGCTGAGCATCCATAAGAAAGATGAGTATGGTATGGGAGCCTGCCAGTTTGTACTGGAAAAATTCTTTGAACAACCTAAATTCCAAACGAACATAAGTGAAAATGGCGGTGAATGGGTTGAAACAATGCAAATATAATGTAGGAATAGACATAGGAGGCACAAAGGTCAACATTGGGATTTTCCATAAAACGGGAGTCATTGTGGATAAAGTAAAGATCGCATCCCAGCAGAGTGAAGATATTGAGATCTTTATTGACAGGATAGGATCCGAATTAAAGCACCTGGCGGAAAAATGCAGGATCCGTATCGATGAGATTGATTTTATCGGGATAGGGGTTCCGGGGACTGTCGATATGAGAAGAGGCATCGTGGAGTATTGTCCCAATTTATTTTGGGATATGGTGCCGCTTAAGGAATATTTCCAGACTATTTTTTTAAAACAGGAGATCATGATCATCCAGGACTCATGGGCAGGAGCCTTGGCAGAACATGAATTCGGGGCAGGGATCGGATTTGCAGACATGGCGTGTATCACGTTAGGCACAGGGATCGGCGGCGGAATCATCGTAAATAACAGGATTTTTGCAGGAGCCATGCATTGTGCGGGGGAAATAGGACATATCATAATCGAGAAGGACGGACGAAACTGTAATTGCGGGAATAAAGGATGCCTCGAAAAGTATGCATCTGGAAATGGGATATATGACCAGGCACTGGAACTCTTTCCGGAGAAGCTGGAAGGAATGAAAGAAGGGGCTGAGTCAGTGTTTGAACTTGCTTACCAGGGATATGGCCCGGCGCTTCAGCTGATCGAACACAGTGTACAGATGTTAGCGATGGGATTAGCCAATCTGGTCGGGATCCTATCTACAGAAGCGATCATTATCAGCGGAGGATTATGTGAACATGAAGAATTAATATTAAAGCCGCTGCAGAAATATATCTTACAATATGGTTATCATTCCTGGACACGCCAGAACAGGCTTGCAGTCATACAGGCAAAGCTTGGGAGTGATGCTCCGATGATAGGGGCGGCATTTATATATAAAGGGACAGGAATCAGGTAAGACATAGGAAATGTGAAAAAGATCACTCAGACAACGTAATAAAAAAGTTGACTGAGTGATCTTTTTAGTTTCGCGCGAAGAAAAGGGACAGAGCAAAGGGGTCTGACCCCTTTGCTCTGTCCCTTTTCTTCATTATTCTGCAGTGGGTTCAGCCCGATTGAATCCGATCCCATGTGCAGTTTCTTTCGCAGCCTTACGTGCAGCTTTGCGGTCCTCTGCTTTTGAGATGCAGATCGCGCAGTTAGCATCACCGGTGATGTTGACAACGGTGCGGCCCATATCCAGGATACGGTCGATTCCTGCGATGAGTGCGATCCCCTCCAGCGGCAGCCCGGCACTTTGGAGTACCATAGAGAGCATGATGACACCGGAGCCGGGAACGCCTGCGGTTCCTACGGAAGCAAGTGTGGCGGTGAGGACTACCATGATCTGTTGTGTCAGTGACAGATGGATTCCGAATACGTTAGCGATAAAAATTGCACACACACCCTGATAAATGGAGGTCCCGTTCATATTGATCGTAGCGCCCAGCGGGAGCACGAAGCTGGTGATCTCTTTTTTGGCCCCCAGCTTCTGGGTACATTCAATGTTCAGCGGCAGTGCGCCTACAGAACTGGAGGAGGAGAATGCCATGGTCATTGCAGGCATCATTTCTTTGAAGAACTTAACTGGTGACATCCTTGCAAGTCCTTTCGTTGTGGCTGAGAATACAACTGCCATGTGGAAAATATATGCAAGGTAGATCACGACGATCAGCTTTAATAGAGGCAGCAGTACGGACGGACCGTTCTCTGCAACGACCGGAAGCAGGAGGGCAAAGACACCGATCGGAGAAAGTTTGATGATGATTCCCATGATCTGGAGACATACCTCCGTCATGCTGTCGATCAGCCTTCCCAGAGGTTCTCCCTTTTCACCAGCCAGGATGATACCGAAGCCAAAGAACAGAGCCAGTACGATGACCTGGAGCATGGTCGCGGAAACAAGCGGTTCGACGGCATTAGAGGGGAAAATATTCAACAGTGTGTCCATAAAGCTGGGTGTTTCTACGGATTCAAAGGTCAGGCTTTCGCTTGCAAAATGAAATCCTGTGCCAACCCTGCTTACATTTGCAAAAATCATTCCCAGCGTAACGGCAACGGCGGTCGTCGCTAAGTAGAAGGATACGCTTTTAAGCCCTACGGAGCCGACTTTGCGGATATCTTTCATAGAGATGACCCCGCTGATGATAGAGCAGAGTACTACCGGGACAACGATCATTTTGATCAGGTTCAAAAACAGCGTTCCGAATGGCTTGATATATTCAACAGCGAACTCAGGATTCTTTTGGAACGGAATCCCTCCCAGAATACCAAGCACCATACCAAGCATAATCAAAACCGGCAGTGATAATTTCAGTTTTTTCATATTGTGATCTCCCTTCAATTGTTAAAAAATATTACGTTCATTCATTTTTCTTACCACCATCTTAGTAATAACCTACAAAAAACTACAAAAATACTCTGAAAAACTATAAAAAATTTACATCCTGTCAGGATCCTACCCCTTCTGCCTGTAACCCGCAGGGGAATCTAAGCACCGGAAAAGCATTTTGCTGTCTCATGATGATTAGATAATAAGTGAGGGGGGATTGTGAAAAAAATCACTTTATAATCATATTTTTTGAGAATCATATATCTCAAAAAAATATCATGCCGATTCCCGGAAACCCCTTGTTTTACAAGGGGAAATGGAAAATATTACATGCACTTTGCATAAAAAAATGTAATATTGATCCTGCGCTATAGACTATTTTAAACAAAGGTGATATACTTTACTATAATATGAGAAAATGAATATTTTAAGTGGAATTTACAGGAAATGGGGAATGGATATGTTTATTGTGCCAATCACAAGGATGCCGGGAGTAGAATCATTGGAGAAAGTTTCCGGTGCAGGAAAGGAAAGCGGGCAAGTATCCGGCAGGAATTTTGAACGGGTTCTGGAGGATACGATGAAGCAGATGGAGGAGGCACAAAAGGCTTCCAATGAGGCGGATGAACTTCTTGCGTCCGGGGGGATCGACGATCTTCACACCGCTTTGATCAAGGCCGAGCAGAGCACTGCGGCGGTAGAATTTACCACACAGCTTACAAGCAGGGTGGTTAGCGCATATAACCAGATCATGAACATGCAGGTATAGAAGAGCAAATCTTCTTGAATATTAGTAGTTCAAGAAGTATAGGTACAGGTACATAGACTGGCGGCGTTTGAGCAGTGACAGGGCAGAATAGATTGGCATACATAATAGATAGAGATTCAGGAATGAGATAAAATTAAGATAACGGTGGATTATGGGCGCGACGGACAAACTGAAAAAGAAGGCAGCAGACAACCAAAAGTTAGGTTCTGCCATTGATAAAGTACGGAAAGTAATAAAAGAGAAAAAAGGTATCGTGATCTTACTGATAGCCGCAGTGATAACAGCAATTGTTATAACTGTGGTTATTAATGTGAGTAAAGGAAATTATGAAGTGTTGTTCCCCGGCATGAGCCAGGAGGAGAATGCAGAAATATATGCGGTCCTGGAGAGCCGGGACGTAGATGTCAAAAGGAATGCAGACGGAGAGGTGATGGTAAAGTCCAGCCAGGCTGGTGATATCATGCTTGATATGTCTGCTTTAGGGTATCCGAAAACGACCCTGCCTTTTGACATTTTTTCTGATAATACGGGATTTACGACCACGGAATTTGAGAAGAAGCAGTATCTTCTTTTAAACCTTCAGGACAGGATCGAGAGGACTCTAAAGGATATGTCCGGTGTGAAGAACGCTATTGTGACTCTGAATGTACCGGATGAGGGCACTTATGTGTGGGAGGACGAGGATTCCAGCAGTACGGGGTCTGTCTCTCTTACCCTGGCACCGGGATACGAGCTTTCTGCGGAGAAGGTTTCGGCGATCAAGAATCTGATCTCGGACAGTGTGCCGAATCTTCTGCCGGAGCACGTTACGGTCGTGAACGCGGATACGATGCAGGAATTCGAGGGAGATTCTTCTGTGTCTGACGGCCTGGACGGAATAGAACGGCTGGATTTTGAATCAAAAGTAGAATCTAAGCTGACCAAAAAGATCGAGAATGTTTTGTCTTTAGGCTACTCACCGGAGCAGTACCGTGTTTCGGCTACTGTTGTGATCGATTACGATAAGATGATCACGGAAGATTTTGAGTATGTGCCAAAGGATAACGGGAAAGGCATTGTAGAGCATAGTGTAGAAAGTAATACGGGGAATGGGACAGGAAATGCGGCAGGCGGCGTGGCCGGGGAAGAGAACAACACGGATGTGCCGGATTATACCGCAGAGAATGAGAATAACAATGCTGACGGTACAAAGAACGATTATTACCGTGAGATGGATTATGTGATCAGCTATATCAAGAAGCAGATCGAAAAGGATAATGTAAAGCTTGAAAAGGCTACGGTTGCGATCGCAGTGAATGACAGTGACCTGACAGAGGCAAAACGAAATGCCATTATTAACTCTGCATCCAAGGCAGCGAATATCGCGCCGGAGGATATTGTTGTAACAGGATTCAACCAGCCTATAAAGGCAGACGCACCAAAGGAGGCGGTCAGCGGATTTCTTACGAGACTCGAGGGGATGAATCCATGGATCCTGATCGGGGCGGGGGCGTTGATCCTGCTTTTGATCATCCTCACCGCTGTGCTTGTACATCGTTTACATAAGAAAAAGGACGCAGAGGAAGAGCAGATCTTTGCAGAGGAGAAGCTGGATTCTACAGGAATACTGGAACGTGCTCAGAGTGATGCAGTTGAGAATCTGATCAAGAATGAGCCGAAGAGGCCGAAGAGCCCTTCAGAGGAAGTAAAAATATTTGCCAAGGCCAATCCTGAGATCACCGCTGCGATGATCAGTTCCTGGTTAAAGGAGGATGAATAAGAGATGGCAGAGGGAAAGAGAAGGGCGGCGGAAAAGGCTGCCAC
Source organism: Faecalicatena sp. (assembly GCF_058819085.1). NCBI lineage: Bacteria > Bacillati > Bacillota > Clostridia > Lachnospirales > Lachnospiraceae > Faecalicatena > Faecalicatena sp. Next base: position 160,716 of record NZ_JBZUUL010000018.1, on the reverse strand, counting down.
TGTGATTACGATGCTTGGTTCTGAATATGCCTCCGAAGTTTTTAAGTATCTTAAAGAAAGTGAAGTGGAACTGCTTTCCGTGGAACTCTCCCGGATGCCGAAGATCAAGGACGATGAGCTTCAGGAGATCGCAAGGGAGTTCCATGACTGCTGTCTGGCCCAGAAGGTGATCACTGAGGGCGGGCAGGATTATGCGAAGGAAGTCCTGGAGAAGACATTCGGACAGCAGCAGGCGCGAAATCTCATGGAAAGAGTGAATAAAGCGCTTAAGACCAAGTCATTTGCATTTTTACGGAAGGTTGACTATAAGACACTGATGACAGTCATCCAGAATGAACATCCCCAGACACTGGCGCTGATCCTGTCTTATGCAAGCCCGGACCAGGCATCCAGGATCATCGAGAATCTCCCGCGGGAGATCAGGACCGATGTGGTGGAGCGGGTCGCTAAGATGGACAGGGCAGTCCCGGGAATCGTCAGGATCGTGGAGCAGGTCGTAGGAAGCAAGCTGGATACTTCTGCATCTGAGGAGATGATGGAGGTAGGCGGCCTCAATTATGTGGCTGACATCATGAATAATGTAGACCGAAGCACGGAGAAGGATATCTTTGAGGAGCTGTCCTTGAAAGATGCACCTTTGGCGGACAGTGTCAGAAAGCTGATGTTTGTGTTCGAGGATATCGCATTTCTCGATCCGATGTCCATCCAGCGTTTCATCAGAGAGGTGGATTCCAAGGATCTGGCTGTGGCACTCAAGGCAACCAATCAGGATGTTTCCAACGCGATATTTTCCAATATGTCATCCAGAATGCGTGATTCGATCCGCACAGATATTGAATATCTGCATAATATCCGCATGAGCGATGTACTGGAGGCACAGCAGCGGATCGTATCCACCATCCGCAGGCTGGAGGAGAGCGGAGAGCTTGTCATCACCAAGGATGGAAAGGATGATTTCATTGTTTAGAGTGATCAAATCAGAAGAGACGATATTCGAACGAAACCGGATCGAATTATATAAAGAAGGCACAGACGGCTTCGAGGAAGAGGCAGTCAGGCAGCAGGAGAACCAGCCGGACCTCATAGAGATGCAGGTACAACAGATCTATGAGGAGGCAAGGCAGCGGGCCAATCAGTCGGCGGCGCGCATCTTAGAAGGAGCGTATGCGAAACGGGATAAGATCGTAAGCACTGCGGAGGAGGATGTAAAAAGAGTCCGGCTAAAGGCAGTCAAAGAAGGATATGAGGAGGGGCTTTTAAAGGCTTCATCTCAAACTGGAAAGGCACTGGCGCTGATGCAGGAGGAACTCTGCGAGATCAGGGGTACGCTAAAGCAGAACATGGAGGCCTTAAACGGTGAGCTCATAGAGCTGTCCCTGGCCATGGCTGAGAAGATCCTGCATAAGCACATTGAAGAAGATGAGAATGAGCTGCAGGAGCTTGCACGTGCAGTGGTCATGTCAGAAAAAGATAAGAAACATATTAGTTTACAAGTTTCGGATCATATGATGCAGTTGATCGATCGGATGGATCAGGAGCTGGAGCCTGTCAGGGAGCGTTACCAGAACACGATCAAGGTGAAAGGCGTTCCGATGCCTCCTGGTACCTGCAGGGTAGAGACAGAGGATGGGATCATAGATGCATCTGTAGACGTTCAGCTTGAGAACCTGCGGGAACAGCTGGAGCTGTTAAGGAATGAAGGATAACGAAGAAGGAACAGATAGAGTACAGATAGAGAATGGCGGTTTTATGGATATTAGAATGATCAGGAACACGATAGAGAATGCGAGTCTGTACACACAGATGGGCAGGATCGACAAGATCGTCGGCATGACCATCGAGGCTACCGGACCGGTCTGCAATATAGGAGATGTCTGCGAGATCGAGGCACCCAAAAGTGAGGAACGGTTTTATGCGGAGGTGGTGGGGTTCCGTGAGAATAAGGTGCTTTTGATGCCTTATGATGAGATGGAAGGGATCGGCTATGGCAGCGCAGTGAAAAATACCGGGGACAAGCTGCGGATCCCGGTGACGAATGCTCTTGTGGGGCGCACGGTGGATGCACTGGGCAGTCCTATAGACGGGAAAGGACCGATCTGCGGGGAATATTATTATCCCATTACCGGACAAATGTCCAATCCCATGGAACGCCCCAGGATCGATACGCCTATCCAGCTTGGGGTCAAGGCCATTGACGGACTGCTGACTGTGGGAAAAGGGCAGAGGATCGGGATCTTCTCGGGAAGCGGAGTGGGAAAGAGTACCCTGATGGGGATGATTGCCAAGAATGTCAAGGCAGATGTCAATGTCATCGCCCTTGTAGGGGAAAGAAGCCGTGAGGTCGTGGAGTTTATTAACAAGGATCTTGGGGAAGAAGGTATGAAGCGGACCGTTTTAGTGGTCGCGACCTCGAACCAGTCCGCGATGATGCGCTCCAAATGTACCATGACGGCGACCACGATCGCAGAGTACTTCAAGGATCAGGGGATGGACGTCCTCCTGATGATGGATTCCCTCACCCGGTTTGCGATGGCACAGCGTGAGATCGGATTGAGCATCGGGGAACCTCCGGTTGCAAGAGGGTATACGCCGTCCATATATTCGGACCTTCCTAAGCTTTTGGAACGATCAGGGAATTTTAAAGAGGGCTCGATCACAGGCATCTATACGGTGCTGGTGGAGGGAGATGACTCGAATGAACCGGTATCTGATACTGTAAGAGGAATCATAGACGGACATATCATGCTGTCACGGAAGGTGGCGATGTCCAATCGGTATCCTGCCATTGACGTATTGGCGAGCATCAGCCGTCTGATGAATGATATCGTCCTGCCGGAGCATAAGGAGGCGGCATCTCGTTTCAGGAAGATGCTTTCCCTGTACGAAGCCAATTTTGATCTGATCTCTATCGGGGCATATAAAAAAGGCTCCAATCAGGAATTGGACGAGGCAGTTGCAAGAATTGAGCGCCTGTATGATTTTCTGAGGCAGAATGTGGATGAGAGTTATACGCTGGATGAGACTGTGATACAGCTGATCAGTCTGGTGGAGTAGGAGGAATATAAGTGAAAAAGTTTCAGTTTTCTCTGGGAAGGATGTTGGATTTCCAACAGCAGAATCTGCAGAAGGAAAAGAATCTGATGGGGCAGATGATGGAAGAAAAGCGAGGATTTGAAAAGCAGAGGGAACATATGGTATCACAGCTTGAAAAAATACATGCCGAGATGGATCAGGAGATCAGAAACGGAACTACCATTTTCCAGATCCGGGCATTTACGATGATGTTAGAGAATGGAAAGGTTCAGTTAGAAGGGATCAAGCATAAGCTTCAGATTGTGGAAGCGAGGATCGAACGACAGAGGGAAGTTGTGGTTGAGGCGTCCAGGGAGGTCACTAAGCTGGAAAAGCTTAGGGACAAAAAGCTGGAGGAATACCACTATGCCGAGGCAAAGGAGCAGGAGAATACCGTATCGGAACATGTCTCCGGCAAGTTTGTGCGACAGGGCGTTTCCTAATATAAAGTTTTTAAAAACAATAAAGAAAGGCAGGTGAGAAGAGAATGAGGATGCAGAATGTGGGCAGTGCAGAAAGGTCCACGATCAGACCGGGGACAAAAAGTAAGCTCCAGGGGTCAGATTTCATGGATATCCTGAACCAGAGGATTCAGAAAGAGAGTCGATACAGCAGTTTTGATGCAAAGGCAGAGCAGCCGGACGGACAGAAGCATGTCAGGAAAAAGGCGGACCAAAGCAGAGCTGCCAGGGAGACACTTGAGAAGTCCTATGAAAAAAATCTGGATCAGGCGGCTTCCAAAGAGGCAAAGAAGGCAGGAAAACAGGCAGAAAAAAAGGAATCTGACATCCGGGAGACAGGAATTCAAGACAGTCAGGAAGCGGATCCGGTGCAGGAAGCACAGAAGTCAGGCACTGTGCAGACGGAGCAGGGACAGCAGGAAATGGCAGAGAATGATGCCAAAGCTGTTGTAAAGGCCGGGGCACAGATAACAGGCAGTCAGGGATTTGATCTGGCAGGTGCGGGTTTCGCTGAAACAGCAGGAGGTTCGTCAGTACTGGCAGGAGAGAATGGATCCGGTGTATCGGATGGAGAGATATTGCAGACGGTACAGGACAGACAGACGTTGACAAAAGCAGACCAGGAGCTTCTGGAAGCACTGAACATGGCAGAAAAGAGACAGCAGGATGGCACGGGTCTAAGCCCTGAACCGCAGGAAGAGACAGGCATGCCGAAACAGGCAGGTGAGCAGGCGGTAAAGGATGTTCAAACGAGTCAGGCAGCAGGTCAGACCGAAGGAACCATGACAAAGCAGACGGAAGGATGGAACTTGGAAAAGACGGCCGGAAAGCCGGAAAGCACCCAGGCAGCAGGCCGGCAGGAGCACCCGGGCAGTACAGGAGGAAGCGCCGGGGAAGCTTTAAAAGACCAGGCAGGGATCCTAAAGCAGATGTCAGGAGGGAACAGCATATCACAGATACAGAAAACCACTGAAAAGGCGGGAAAGAGTGCGAATGTAGAGGAGCTGCAGAAGTATGTGGATGAGCAGGTATTTATCGATCCGGGAAAGCTTGCAGCCAGAAGTCTGTCAGGGACTTATGAAGCCGGACAGATGAAACAGACAGAAGCACCGAAGCCGGTCATGGAGCAGTTTCAGACAGGCCTTGAGAGGGGAATATCTCAAAAGCTGGATACCTTCACGATCCGGTTAAAGCCGGAAGGACTGGGCGAGATCCTGATCCATATGGAACATGCCGGGGACAGGATCGCTATGAGCATTGGGGTGACCAGTGAACAGACGCAGAAGATGCTGGCAGGTGAGATGATGAACCTCAAAGAGATGTTAAGGCCGCTGAACGCGGAGGTAAAGGAGATCTACCAGAGCCAGACAGAGAATTTTGATATGATGACCTATCAGCAAAACCTTTCCCAGCAGAACAGAAATTTGTTTTATGCAGGGAATAACGGAGGGATCCGCCATTACGGCAGCATGCAGGATGAGATGCCTGAGAGCCGTGAAGAAACAAAGATCCCGGGAATTCCAGGTGAGACAGCATATACACCGGGGAATTGGAATGCTTACGTGTAGAGAAAAGGAGGAAATATGCCGTTAGATATGTCGGGAGTAACCTCCCAGGATCGATTGAACCAGCCAGGAAATGTGATTGATGCGGTCTATGCTGACCCGTCCGAACAGGATGTGTCGATCGAGGATTTCCTGAATCTGATGGTGGCACAGCTTCGGAACCAGGACTTTATGAATCCGGTCGATGATACACAGTATATGGCGCAGCTGGCGCAATTCACGACACTGCAGCAGATGCAGGAGATGTCCTATAATTCCAAGACCACATTTTTGACTTCTCTGATCGGAAAAAACGTTGTCGCTGCAAAGCTGAATGTAAACGGCGACCTGGACCGGACAGAGGGAATCGTGGATAAGGTGTCATTTGTAGACAATAAGTTCATGTTTTATATCGGCTCACAGGGCTTTACCATGGACCAGATCATGCAGGTCACAGAAAAGGGACAGACAGGCGGAGCCGGGGATAACAAAGACCCGGATAAGGGGAATGATACAGACAACGGGGGAAAGGGGGAAGAAGATGGATCCGATTCTGTATAACAAACGGCTGCAGTCACCGATCTATACCGGCACAGTACCGCAGGCGCAGCAGAATAAAGGAATAAATAAGAGCGCAGATGGAGAAAGCACTGCCTCGTTCCAGGAGATACTAAAGCAGAAGGTCAGTAAGGAAAGCAGGATCGAGTTTTCCAAACATGCCATGGATCGTGTGGTACAAAGGAATGTGAATGTATCCACAGAGCATATGGAACGTCTGAATGAGGGGGTGAAGCTTGCAGAGGAAAAGGGACTTAAGGAGCCGCTGATCCTTGTAGATTCCACAGCGTTTGTAGTCAGCGTAAAGAATAATAAGGTGATCACCGTAGTCAGTGATGAGAATTTAAAAGGAACAGTTTTTACTAATATTGATGGGACCGTTATGATATAGCCGGACCTTTTGGAGGCTATCCCCATCCCGAATGACGGACGGATGGGCGGTTAGAAAGGAAAACATTATGTTAAGATCTTTATACTCAGCAGTATCTGGAATGAAGTCACACCAGACAAGGCTGGATATCATAGGCAATAATATTGCCAACGTGAATACCTACGGATTCAAATCAAGCCGTGCAAGATTCCAGGATGTCTTTTACCAGACCTTATCCAGTGCAACGGCAGGCACAGCAACACAGGGCGGTACGAATGCAAGCCAGGTCGGTTATGGAGCCCAGATGGGCGGCATCGACTTGAATATGGGACGTTCCGCTTTCCAGAGTACAGATAATGCGCTGGATTTAGCGATCGCAGGAGAAGGTTTTTTCCAGGTCATGGATGGCGACGGAAATGTATTCTACACTAGGGCGGGAGTGCTCAACATCGATCCGAACGGCAATCTGATCGATGCCAACGGAAATATCGTTCTTGGTGTTGCCGGCAACCCTCTGGGAAGGGCGGGATCCAGTGAACGAATCCAGCTTACCGTGCCGAATGTGGAGCCCACAAGGGCTGTCAGTACAGAGACGATCAATGAGATCGGCTTTACGGTTACCGCTGAGAATACGACCGATGCAGGAAATATCATCATCAACTTCCTGAAAGATACCTCTCTTCCGGACGGTTCCGATATCGTTGTGAACCCGGATGAGATCACAAGCAGCTCTATCACGGTCAGAGTCAATGAGGCAGCCATCTTTACAGATCTTGAAGATGTGGCAGATAAGATGAATAAGGCTATCACTTCGGCCAATGGCGGTCCTCATCCGGCCGGAAACTTTACGATCCAGGCGATCCCGGATGAAAATCTCTTCCCGCCGGGAGGTTTGACAGGTGAGGAGATATGCGGTACGAACTTCAATATCAAGGAAGGAAGCGTGAAGCTGCCGGATAAGTTAAAGACGAAGGGGATCTTCGGAAGTATGATGCCCAAGTCAGTCAGTATAGACCCTCCTTTCACGGGGAACGGGGAAATGACGTACAATGCTTTTTATAATAAGGCGACCGATACAGCACCGGCAAACTGGACGATCACCGCAGAGGTGGGAGGCAAAGTTTATACCGGAATCGTGACATCCAACAGTACAACAGCGAAATCAGTGCTTTTGAAGAATGAGGATGACGGAGACTATATCGAGATGAGCCATCCCGGATTTTCATCCATCTCAAGTGCGTGGAGGAAAGACAGCGGAATGACAGGGGAGCCGGAAGACCAGACGGACACACCGGCATTTAAGACGGTGACAGGACTCATGGCGCAGGCATCCACCCAGTCAAAGGATATCGGATTAAAGTCCTTTAAGCTGGAGCTGGGCAATGCGGGAGGACCGCAGACGATCGGAAGCTGTTCTATCTCTATCACCTCTACGGGAGTGATCGAGGCGACCCATCCGAACCTTGGAAAGTGGCAGATGGGAAGGATCGACCTGGTGACATTCGAGAACCCGGCAGGCTTAGAGGAGGTGGGAAATTCCTACTTTGCGGCAACAGCCAATTCTGGGGCAGCTACAAGCACAGCACCGGGACTGGGCGGCTCAGGTGCGATCAAAGGATCTGCACTGGAAATGTCTAACGTGGATATCTCAAGTGAGTTTTCTGATATGATCATCACCGAGAGAGGCTTCCAGGCAAACTCCAGGATCATTACAGTTTCCGATGAGATCCTGAATGAACTTGTAAATCTGAAACGATAATCATGTTTTGTACGGCTATCGGGAAAATGATCATGGAGGAAAATGATGATTACATTGACAAAGTTAAACGGGGAAGAATTTATTCTGAACTGTGATCTGATCGAGACAGTCCTTGGGAATCCGGATACAGTCATTTCACTGACCAACGGAAAGAAAATGATCGTAAAGGAGACTCCTAACGAGGTGGCCGGTAAGGTGCTGGAATACAGGAGAAAGATTTTTGCAGGATTGTTTTGTATGGAGAAGTAAGGAACATAGGAGAGCGGCAGGAGGCAGATTATGGATATAATGTCTATTTTGGGGATAATCGTAGCGGTAGGGTTTGTAACCTTTGGTATGGTCTTTGATACGGAGACGATGCATTTCATGTTTTCGAATCTAAAGGCATTCTTGGATCCTACCAGTTTTGCGATCACGATAGGAGGGACCATCGGTGTGCTGATGATCTCGTTCCCGGCTAAGAATTTCAAGAAGATCGGAAAGCATCTAAAGATCGTGTTCAAGCCGGAGAAGTATGATACAGCCCAGTATATTGACCAGATCGTAGAGATCGCAAAGGAGGCCAGGATGAAAGGACTTCTATCCCTGGAGGACAAGCTGAACGATATCCACGACCCGTTTTTACATAACAGCCTGCTTCTTGTCGTGGATTCTGTGGATCTGGAAAAGGTCAAGAACCTGATGGAGACGGAGCTGACCCAGTTAGATGAAAGACATGCGCTGGACCGGGAGTTTTATGAACGCGGCGCCTCGGCGGCTCCGGCTTTTGGTATGATCGGTACGCTGATCGGTCTGATCCTGATGCTCGGCAACATGTCTGATGTGGACAAGCTGGCGCAGGGCATGGCTGTGGCTCTGATCACCACTTTATACGGTTCACTGCTTGCCAATGTGATCTTCACACCCATGGCAAATAAGCTGAAAGCCAGACATGACGAAGAATTCCTGTGTAAGACGCTGATCATGGAAGGCGTGATCGCGATACAGGAGGGAGAGAATCCCAAATTTATAGAAGAGAAGCTTTATAAGCTGCTCCCTGCAACCCAGATGAAGCTGATGGAAGAGGTACAGTCAGAAGAAGGGGAAGCAAAGGGCGAAAAGCCGAAGAAAAAGAGAAGAAAGAGAAAAGAAAAACAGGAACAGGTTAAAGAAGGATAGTTGGAAGAATTTCAGGGAAAGAGTAAAAGGAGTTTTCGATCATGCCGAACGGAGAAAATATGACAGAAGTAACAGGCGAGAATGTTTTTTATGAGATGACGGGTGTGTACCAGGAAGCTGCAGCGCAGGCCATGTCCTCTATCATGAGGACGCAGATCACGGTCTCTAAGCCAGAGGCCTCTCATACAGAATTAAAGAGTGTGGAGTATATGCTGCTGGAACCGGCGATCTTCGTGAAAAGCTGCCTTACATCACAGGTAGCGGGAACAGAGCTTTTGATCTTCCGGCAGCGGGACATCCAGATCTTCTTAAATAAGCTGATGGGGATCGATGAACTGGCGAGCCCGGATTTCGTATTTGATGAGATATCCTTAAGTGCTGCCAATGAGATCATGAACCAGATGGTACACAGGGCCACAGAAGCAGTGGCTGCCTATCTCGGGAACACGATGAAATCCTCGGACTGCGTACTGAGTACTTCTGATGATACGGGAAGTCTCGCAGAGGCCATGGGCGAGGATCCGGACTCTACGGTCATGGTCATCAACCATAAGATGAACATTGATGGAATGATCGACAGCGAATTTTTACAGGTGGTGTCTGCCGGGGCACAGGAGAGCATCCAGGAAGAAATCCATGCCAAGAAAGAGCAGCTTCTAAAGGATGCTCTGGAAGAGCAGAGGATGAAGGAAAAGGCAGAGAATATCCGAAATGTCCCCATGGGAGAGGCAGGCCAGACCGGAAGCGGATTCCCGGGAAGACCGGCGGGATTAAAGCAGGGCAGTGGAATCGAAGGAAGTGTGATCCAGGACATCCCTTATAAAAGCAATCTTGGCCTGATCATGAATGTACCGCTGAATGTAACGGTGGAGATCGGACGCGCCAAGCGGAAACTCAAAGAAGTCCTAAGCTTTGACAGCGGCACTGTAGTGGAGCTGGAGAAGCAGGCGGACGCACCTGTAGACATCATTGTCAACGGACAGCTGATCGCGAGGGGCAACGTGGTTGTGATCGACGATAATTTCGGCGTACGTGTGACAGAAATCGTAAACAAGACGAACATCTTTGGAAATGGTGAGTAAAGTTGAAAAAGTTTAATTACGTGCTGACAGCAGGAGTGATCGGGATCATCTTCCTGATCATTCTTCCGCTGCCCACATTCCTCCTGGATTTTATGTTTATATTTAATATTTCCTTGTCATTTTTGATTCTGTGTATGACATTGTATATCAAGGAGCCGCTGGAATTCTCTATTTTTCCGTCCATCCTTTTGATCACGACACTCCTTCGTCTGGGGCTGAATGTTTCGTCCACGAGAAGGATTTTGTTCGACAATGGATATGCAGGCCAGGTTGTCAAGACGTTCGGAGAATTCGTGATCCGGGGGAATGCCGTAATTGGATTTGTGATCTTCCTCATTATCGTGCTGGTACAGTTTATCGTCATTACAAAGGGCTCCGAGAGGGTTGCGGAGGTCGCTGCCAGATTTACCCTGGATGCTATGCCGGGAAAACAGATGGCGATCGATGCGGACTTAAACTCCGGGCTGATCGATGAGCAGGAGGCAAGAGAGAGACGTTCTAAGATACAAAGAGAGGCAGACTTCTTCGGTTCCATGGATGGTGCGACCAAGTTCGTCAAGGGAGATGCTATCATTTCCATCATTATTACTGTGATCAACTTTATCGGCGGACTGATCGTGGGATTCATGAACCAGCAGGGAAGCTTTGGTGAGATCATGCAGATCTACACCACCGCTACGATCGGAGACGGTCTGGTATCCCAGATACCGGCACTTCTGATCTCAGTGTCCACAGGTATGATCGTGACCCGCTCTGCATCCCAGAATAACCTGAGTGAGGAATTAAGCAGCCAGTTTTTGGCGCAGCCTAAGGTCATGATCATTGCAGGATGTGCGGCGGCGTGCTTAAGTCTGATCCCGGGATTTCCGGTGCTGCAGATCCTTGTCATTTCAGGAGCACTTATCGCCCTGGGAGTTACCGTGCAGCGCAGGCAGACTGCGGCCTTGGAGGCGGCAGCACCGGCACTTATGGAGGCGGAGGTACAGAGTGAGGCTTCTTATTATAAAAATGTAGAGAATATCTATGGATTATTAAATGTAGAGCAGATCGAGATGGAATTCGGCTACAGCCTGATCCCTCTCGTGGATGAGAGCAGCGGCGGCAATTTTATCGACCGTGTTGTGATGTTCCGCAAGCAGATGGCGATGGAGATGGGATTTGTCATTCCTTCCGTCAGATTAAAGGACAGCGGGCAGCTCAATCCGAACCAGTACAGCATTATGCTCAAAGGCGAAGAGGTGGCCCGGGGGGATATCCTGACCAATCATTATCTCGCACTTTCCCCGGGGGATAATGCGGAGGAGATCACCGGGATCGATACCATCGATCCGGCGTTCCATATCCCGGCAAAATGGATCAGTGAGGACAAGAAGCTGCAGGCGGAGATGGCAGGCTACACCCTGATCGATCCGACCTCGGTCATCATCACACATTTATCGGAAGTGATCAAGCAGCATCTTAATGAACTGCTGAACCGTCAGGAGGTCAATAACCTTCTGGAGAATCTAAAGAAGACCAATGAACTGATCGTAAATGAGACCATTCCGGATATTATTTCCGTGGGCAGCCTCCAGAAGATCCTGGCAAACCTTCTGCGTGAAGGAGTACCGATCAAGGATATGGAGACGATCATCGAGACGTTAGGTGATTACGGGATGCAGACAAAGGATACAGATATGCTGACGGAATATGTGCGCCAGGCATTGAGACGGACGATCTCACATCGTTTTTCAGAGGCCGGACAGATGAAAGTGGTCAGCCTGGATGAAAAGATTGAGAACCTGATCATGGCTTCCGTGAAAAAAGTGGATACCGGGTCTTATCTGACACTGGATCCTGCGTCCATCCAGCAGATCATCAGCTCTGCCACAGAAGAGATCAATAAGGTGAAGGAACTGGTGAGTGTTCCGATCATTCTGACCTCGCCGGTGGTACGGATTTATTTTAAGAAATTATTAGACCAATTCTATCCTGATGTAACGGTGGTTTCGTTCAGCGAGATAGATAACAATATACAAATACAGGCACTGGGGAGCATTCGGCTTCCTTAAAGCGAGGTGAACAAGATGCCGGCTGTGATGGAAAGGCAGGCAGTGCCAACGGAGAAGACAGAGGAGCACCAAAAGCTGGAGGAGTACTTAAGAACTGAGAACATGGACCTGCGCAATGAGCTTTTGATGGATTATCTGTATATTGTGCGGCGTGCAGCCGTGCAGCTCCGGGGAATTCTGAAAAGCTCTGTGGAGGAGGAAGATCTGATCAACCAGGGGGTCCTGGCGCTGATGGAATGTCTGGAACGCTATGACGGAACCAAAGGGGCAAAGTTCGAGACCTATGCATTTATCCGGGTTAAGGGGGCACTGATCGATTACATCCGTAAGCAGGACTGGATCCCGCACAGGACCAGGAAGCTGGGAAGGCAGATCGACCAGGCTTACATGGAGGTTGCCAATGAAAAGATGCGAAAGCCTTCTGTGGAAGAGGTTGCCAGGCATATGGAGCTTCCGGTGGAAAAACTGGACCAGAATATGGAGATCATGAGCAACTCCGTGATCCTGTCCTTTGAAAATGTTTTGCAGGACCTGGCTCAGTTTTCACTCAAGGCAGAGCCGGCAAGCACAGACCTCTCGATCCGTCCGGAGGCCAGTCTGTTCCGGAAAGAGATCAGGCAGGTGCTGGCCGATGCGATCGACACGCTCACAGAGAAGGAGCGTCTGGTCATCAGCTTGTACTATTATGAAGAATTGAAATATGCGCAGATCGCGGAAGTGATGGGAGTGGGCGAATCCAGAGTCTGCCAGCTCCACACAAAGGCGATCTTGAAACTCAAGATAAAACTGGAAGAATACAGGAAAGGGTGATATGATGTTTTCAGGATTTTATACGGCTGCATCGGGAATGTTGATGAACCAGAGGCGGCTGGATACGGTTTCTAATAATATGGCAAACCAGAATACACCCGGTTATCAGGCGAAAAAAGTGATCGGTACGACGTTTGATGAGGAGCTTCTGCGGCAGCAGGGGAACGTTGAGACACCCATCGGTGTTGGCTCTCCCATTGCCGTTGTGGATAGGGAAGCCGTTGATTTTACCCAGGGGAATCTCAAGGAGACGAAGCGTGCCTATGATGTGGCGGTCAGCGGGAAGGGATTCTTTGTGATCCAGGGAGAAGGACAGGAATATCTGACCCGGAACGGTAACTTTGACAGAGATAATGAGGGCTATCTAGTCCTCAGAGGCGTAGGACGCGTCCTGGGGGATGACGGCCCGATCAGAGTGGATAATGAATTTTTTAACGTGGGAAGTACAGGCGGCGTTTTTTCAGAGAACGGGCAGCTGCTGGGAATGCTTCGAATGGAAGAACCGACGGATTATGATGCCTTAGTCCAGAATGGCAACGGCACCTATACAGCCGATGGCGGACAGTTACAAAGAGTGTATCCGCAGGTGAGCCAGGGGTGGCTGGAGGCCTCCAATGTAAACCTGGGGAAAGAGATGACGGATGCCATGAGTGTACAAAGAGCATTCCAGTCCTGTGGAAGGGCACTTACAATCATCGACCAGATGAATCAGAAGACAGCTTCTGAGATTGGGAAGATTTAGCGGATTTCGTTTCGGGAGAAACAGAAAGGATCAACGCAGATGAATATAGCATTTTATTCAGCCGCGGCCGGGATGAGGGCATGCCAGGAAAAGCTGGACGTCACGGCCAACAATATGGCGAATGTCAATACAACAGGTTATAAGAATATGGAGGTTTCCTTCCAGGATCTGATCTATACAGATATGAATACCAAGGCAGAAGGTGAGCACAGGATGGGGCACGGGAGCCATGTGGCAGGCGTGGATTCTGTATTTTTGCAGGGGCTGTTGGAGAAGACAGGAAGACCCCTCGACTTTGCGGTCGCAGGGAAAGCATATTTTGCAGTGGATGACGGGAGCGGAACAACCGCCTATACAAGAGACGGAGCTTTTCGGATCGGCATGAGCCAGGGGGCGCCCTATCTGATGAATGCCACCGGAGCATTTGTTCTGGACGGGAATGGAAACCGGATCCAGGTGTCGCTTCTGCCAGGTACGAACACGGCAGATATTGACTCTTTACAGGAGCGGATCGGATTGTATACTTTTGAGAATCCGTCCGGCCTGACCATGACAGGCAGCAACCTCTGCCGTGTGAGTGAGAATTCCGGGGCAGCAGTGGCTGTGAAAAGTTCGAAAGAAAACAGACTTGTAAACTGTGCTCTGGAGGCATCCATGGCAGATACAGCCACAGAGATGATCCGTGTCATCGAGTCCCAGAGAGCACTGCAGATGAATGCAAGGATCGTTACTTCTGCGGATGAGGTGGAGGAGATGATCAATAATCTCAGATAAGGCGGGCAGCGGACATAAAGAAGGTCGTAAGATGGACAACGGGCAGGAGGTGCAGGGATGGACAACAGGTATGACAATGACAGTGATTATGATTCGATGATCGAGACAGTGGAAGATTGGAATGACGCAGATATTGAGCGTAAAAAAAGCGCTGCCTCCTATATGGACGGCAGCGCACAGGAGGAATTGTCAGAGAAGGATATCCTGGGAGATCTGTTCGATGACTGGGATGGGGATCTGGAGGATGAGGAAGAATTGAGCGAATCCGAGGCAGAAGCAGAGCCAGAACCCGAGTCTAAGGACGCCTGTGTGGAGCTCTCTGTCCGGGAAGACAAGATGTCTGCGACGATATTCGTGTACGAGCCTTCCGGGAATGGACAGGATATCACAAGACAGATGATCTTAGATGCCCTGCATGAAAAGAATATCGTATATGGAGTGGATTCCAAACGGATCGATGAGATCGTGGAAAAAAAAGCTTACAGGCAGCTTTTCGATATTGCAGAGGGGAAACCTCCCATTGACGGTAAAAATGGAAAGATCAAGGATTATTTCCCGAGAAAAAGGGAATTGAAGTTTGCCCAGACAGGGAACGGGGGAATTGACTTTAAGACCATGAACCTGATCCACAATGTGAAAAAGGGAGATGTGGTCTGTGAGATCACCATGCCGGAGGAGCCTTTGGACGGCATCGATGTGTTCGGCAAAAATGCTCCCGGGAAGCGGGGAAAGATGCCGCCGGTCCCACAGGGCAGGAATATTATATTTTCGGAGAAAAAGGATAAGCTGCTTACTGCATGTGAGGGGAATCTGACCTTCCGTTCGGGACGTTTCCATGTGGAAAATGTGTATGAAGTAGCAGGAAATGTGGATAACTCTGTGGGAAATATCAATTTTACGGGAAGTGTCTATATTCACGGAGATGTGTTTGAGGGATATTCCGTAAAAGCTAAGGGGGACATTACCGTTGTGGGAATGGTAGAAGGGGCAGAGTTGATCGCAGGCGGAGATATTCTCCTTCATAAAGGAATGCGCGGCATGAAGACGGGAGTCCTGAAAGCGGGCGGAAACGTGACCGGGAAATTCCTGGAGGACTGTACCATTTACGCGAAGGGCAATGTAGAGGCGGAATATATCATCAACTCCCAGGTCTCCTGCGAGAAGGACGTGATCCTTGCAGGGAGAAAGGGCGCCTTTATCGGCGGACGCTGTGCCGTATACAATACCATGCGCGTAAAAGTAGTAGGGGCTATGAGCCACGTTCCCACGGAGGTGATCCTGGGGGTGACCCCGGAGCTTCTGGACCGGATGGAGCAGACAAAGCAGGAGCTTGCGGAGGTGACCAAGAAGCTGATCGACTGCAAGAAGGATATGGATTATCTGTCTGCAAAGCTGGAGGCCGGGACGATCACGGAGAAGCAGAGGCACAGCCTGAATGAACTTAAGATCCAGGAGCCTGTGAATAAGATGCTGTTAAAGCAGCTGCGAAAGCGCCTGGCAGAGATGAACCAGAGGATACAGGAGGTAGGGAAAAGCCGTCTGTCCGCAGATATCGTCCACGAGGGGACTACGATCCGCATCGGAAATGCCACGCTGACGATCAAGCGGCAGGAGGAGTGCTGTTCCTTTTATCTTGTCAACGGGGAAATACAGAAAGGGATGCGTTGATCACCCTAAGAGTAAGAGACTGCATGATCAGAAAGGGGGGAAGAGGGGATGGCGGATATATTAAAAGTAACAGCGCCTATGGTCAGCAAGAATGTGATCCAGACCAATAAGGCGGCCCAGGATCCGTCGGTCCCCTTTGACCTTCAGGAGATCAGCCATATCGTCAGGAATAATCAGTCCAGTGAACTTCTGGGACAGCATAATGTCTATCAGAATGAGACCGGATCGGCGGTTCTGATGAACCTGTTAAAGGATCCGGATGTGACTGTCAACTATTTGAAAAACATTTATATGCTGGAGGAGATCATTAACCTCCTTCCGGTTAACAATAATACTGTGACCCAGGAGATACAGCAGCTTTTTCAGTCCCTTTTGATCCACCCGGAGCAGATCGTGGAGGAACTGATGCGGCAGGAATTTTCCTCCACCTTGTTTAAAGGAGAATTGTTCGATTTCCTGCGGGGGATGCTGCATGAGAATCCGGGCATCCGCAGGGAGATCGCAGAGCTTTTAAAGGCTATGAATGGGATCTTATCCAGGCAGGACGTCCTGGACTCTGTGGCAAATAATTTAGATTTTTTGTCTGACCAGCTGACCGGGAGCAGCGCTCTTTCAGCCAAGCTTGCCCAACTGGCCGCGCGTGCCAGATATCCGCTTGAAGATGGGGAGTTCCAGGCACTGAAACAGAATATCCAGCAGGTATTAAAGGAGGTAGAGGGCAGTATCCTCTACAGTCCACAGATGGAAAAGGTGGTTCCCATCATCATTTACAATCTTTCCCGCTACCAGGACAATCCGCAATGCCTGAACGAGGCGCTGCTCAATGTCCTCGTACATGTGAACGGACGGGAAAATAAGGAAGAGCTCAAAGCCCTGGTCTTTGATTATCTGGAGAGATACCAGAATGGGGAGGCCGTGGAAAACCGGTCCCGTATCATGAGTGTGCTTGCCAAGATCATTGGAAAACAGGACCAGGAGACGGATATCACCAGTCTGAACGGAGATAAGATTGAGAAGATCATTATCAGCCTTCTTTCTTCTCCGTGTAATTATACTCCTCTGCTGCATTTTGTCATCCCTTTGTCTTATCATGATATGACAGCCTTTTCGGAACTGTGGGTGGATCCGAATGACTATCAGGAGACAAAGGAGGGCACGCAGCGCGGGATCCATGTGCTGATCACCTTTGATATCGAGGGGATCGGGCAGTTTGAGGCAGAATTCTGGATGGCAGGTGACAGTCTCAAATTCTACCTGTTCTGTCCGAAAGAGTATCATAAGGTGTTTTCCGGGCTCTATGGAACCTTTGAAAAAATCATTCAGGAACATGGCTACCATCTTTCAGAGATTAAGATCGACCGGATGGAAAAGACCCGGTCTCTGATGGATGTATTTAAAACATTACCGTACAAAAGGACTGGTGTCGATGTCAAAATATAAGAAAAACAAAGCCGCTGCTCTTAAGTATAATGCCGAAGAGGATGCGGCTCCGGTGGTGATCGCCTCGGGATATGGAACTGCGGCGGAGAAGATCATAGATATTGCAGAGAAAAAAGGAATCCCTGTATTCAAGGATGACAGCGCTGCATCTATGCTGTGCATGATGGAGGTGGGGAGCAATATCCCTACAGAATTGTATGAGGTGGTGGCGGCGATCTACTGTAAACTGATGGAGACATCTGAGCAGATCAAGAGCACCGGGAGCACGGCGGCAGAGAAAAGCCGCTCAGAGAGCGCGAAAAGCAGTGTGAGAGCAAATCTTACGAGCGGGAAAAGGAAAAGAAAGGGTACGGAGGAATAAAAATGCCTATATTAGAAGATGCATATGTAGGGGCATCCTGTGTAATCAAGACCAAAAGTAATGATCTTCTGACAATGGGGACGCTCCAGAAAATCAAGGAATCCTATCTTGATATCAGTAATACAAGGAATGAACTGCCGGAGATTCCCTATAACATGCTGGTAAAAATAGAAATTTATAATTCCCAGATCGGCTTCCGTGTATTACTTGGAAATGTCTATATTTCATCATCCAAGCTTGTGAGGATCATCAATCTAAGCGAGGCGGCGGCATCCGAGAGAAGAGAATTTTTCAGGATCAATGTCCGGGAGGCGGGTTATCTATACGATGAAAATGCGGATGAATACGAGGTGGAGCTGGTGGATATCAGCCTGGGAGGCCTCTTGTTCAAAAGCAGGCGTGAGTACCAGATCGGTGATCACCTCACGATCCGTATCCCTATCCTGGGAAATACGACTGCATTCCACTGCATCGTGCGCAGGCATGTGGAGTTTGATAAGGAATATATGGGCTGTGGATGTGAATTCACAGAACTGACGATGATACAGGAGGACCAGCTTTATAAATTCATGCTTAAAAAACAGAACGACCAGTTAAAACGGGTCCGTTAGAGGAGAACGCAGATGAAGAAGAATAGCAGAGGAACCGGTTCGCATAGGACAAGGCACCTGATGATCTACACCTTTCTACTGATTCTGGTGCTCCTCTATTTTGCTTCCAGACAGCAGAGAATGGCCATGGAAGCACAACAAAAGGCAGAGGATGCGAAGAAACAGGCATCGGCGCTGAAAATAGAGAAACAAAAGAAGGATGATGCAGAGGATCAGGGCGATACCCTTGTCCTGGATCAGGACGAAATGTGGAGCCTGGTGCTGACGAATGAAAGCCATCCGGTGCCGGAGAATATCAAGGTCGGGTTAAAAGAGATCGACGGTACAGGGGAATCCGTGGATGAGCGGATTTATGAGCCGCTGATGAAGATGCTGGATACGATGAGGAAACAGGGAATGGATCCGGTCGTATGCTCTGGTTTCCGAACGAAGGAAAAGCAGGCAGAGCTGTTTGAACAGCAGATCCAGGAATATATTGCCCAGGGACACCCGGAGAGGGAGGCTGAGGAGCTGGCGAAAAGAGAGGTCAGCGTCCCGGAGGCCGGAGAGCACCGCCTGGGGCTGGCGGTGGATATCTACTCCGGGAACTATATGGCGCTGGATGAGGGCTTTGCAGATACCCCGGAGGGAACCTGGCTTAAGGACCATGCAGGTGAGTATGGTTTTATCCTGCGCTACCAGCAGGGGAAGGAAGAGCAGACGGGCATCAATTACGAGCCGTGGCATTTCCGGTACGTGGGTGTGAAAGCTGCCCAATATATGAAGGAACATGGATTGTGTCTGGAGGAATTCTATATAGACCAGGGATTGTATGGCTAAAATAGATAAAAAAAGAATAGGAAATTTGTGTAATTTGACGGTAAAGAGTTTGGAGTTTGGTCCGATAATAATAACAGAGCGGTAAGGTTGGAGAATTTTGCCGGCTCACTGTCGGACAGGGCCCGTCTGGCAGAACACGTTAATAAAAGGGAAATGGAATTCCCGGAATCAAATTACATGGAGGTAATGATATGAGGATTCAACACAACATTATGGCGTTAAACTCACACCGTCAATTAGGAATCAACAATTCCAACATCGCAAAATCTTTGGAAAAATTGTCATCCGGTTACAGAATCAACCGTGCAGGCGATGATGCAGCAGGACTTGCTATTTCAGAAAAGATGAGAGCACAGATCAAAGGTCTGGAAGCAGCAACCGACAACTCACAGGATGCGATCTCATTAGTACAGACAGCAGAAGGCGGATTGCAGGAAGTACATTCCATGCTGAACCGTATGATGGAGCTTGCTACAAAATCATCCAATGGTACTTATACAGATGATGTAGACCGTCAGGCTCTGCAGGATGAAGTTAGTGCATTGAAGGATGAGATTAACCGTATTGCAGATACTACTAATTTCAATGGGATTAAGCTGCTGGATGGCTCTATGGGAGTTGGAACTGCAGGAAGTGTAACTCCTGCAAAGGCGGATGGTGTTGATGCAGCAACAAACTTTACATTTGCAGCTCCAGAAGGCTATAGTTTGGTCATTAAAGCAGGCGCAGCAGGCGCAGCAGAAAAAGCTGAATGGGGTGGAGATAAAACTCTTACTTTAACTTTAACAGGAGGGAAACAGTATACACAGGCTGATATTGATAATCTGTTGGAGAGTGCAAGTGGTACTCCGTCAGAGGTGGAAGGTAAAGTAAGTATAACAGTTGATAGAACATTTACTGCTGTTGCTGGTAAAGATATTTTATTGGCTGCAGATACCATTTCAAAGAAGGCTGTAAAAGCCTATGCAAATTCTGCCAATGGTAAATTTGTAGTTACTGCAAATACAGCGGGGAATGTTACAAGTAATCTCAAAATTGATGCTGCAGGTACAAAGGGAGTCACAGTAGATGCAGCTAATGGCAATACAGTAGTTCATCTTGAAGCCGGTAAAGAATATAGCGCAAGTGAAATTAATGAATTGCTGTCAAAGGCCGGTGCAGGCATGACGGTATCATATGAAGGGAAAATTGCTGCAGCAGATTTTGCAACAGAGACGGATTCTGCAGGTGCGGGACTTTCCCTTGCCCATGGGACTGGATTATCAAGTGGTGGTGGATTGACACTCCAGATTGGTGATACCAATGATACATGGAATCAATTAGATTTAAGTATTGCAGATATCCATGTTGATGCGCTTGATTTAGGCAGTATTAATATCAGTACAAGGGAAGGCGCATCAGATGCTATGAGTAAGATTAAAACTGCTATTAATACAGTCTCTACTCAGCGCGGTAAATTAGGTGCCATCCAGAACCGTCTTGAGCACACCATCAACAACCTGGGTGTTACAACAGAGAACATCACAGCAGCAGAGTCTCGTATCCGTGACGTAGACATGGCTAAGGAAATGATGGAATTCACAAAGAACAGCGTTCTGATGCAGTCCGCACAGGCAATGCTGGCACAGGCAAATATGCAGCCACAGTCTGTATTACAGTTATTACAATAATTTCAAATGTGTTGAAGGAGGAAAGGCACCGCGGCCGCGGTGCTTTTCTTTTGAATCTATATTTCATGTTAGTTATAACCGCAATAATACAATTTACTTACACATTTAGCAGGGGGGATTTGCCATGAATGATAAAATACTGCTTGGCGATTTTATTTATCAGCTTCATCAGGTTCATTCATTTTATGGAGAATCGACATTTTTTTCTAATATTTCAGCTTGCTTCAGCGGCAGTACGAAAAAGACAATTTCACAAAAGATTCCCAAACTTATAAAGGGGCTGAAACAGAGTCATATCCTGAAAGAGGATATCGACGATTTAATATGCGTTCTAGCGGATTGGGCAGATATTGCAGAGGGGATCTTTTTTACAACCAAGGCTGTGTATGTAGACTCACCTAAAAACGCAATGAGAAGATTCAGAGTCAGATACGACGATATTGTAAAATTGAAGTTATATTCACAAAGAAATGTCTTGGAAATTACAGATTATGATCATAATGTGTACAGAATCACTACAAAGTTATGGAATATCGGCAGTATTAAGATATTTCTGGAATTTGCCAGCGGACACTATCGATATACGAAAAAAGAGCTAAATATAATTAAAGACATCCAGTTACCTCACTTGCATAACCAGAAAGTATCAGAGCTGATATCAGGGACTGTTTATGGAAATGTAAGCGATGCCGCTACAATATATGGGGAAAGTAAATTTCAGGGAACACGTGGACATGGTTTTGCGGCAGAACGTGCAAATATGTTGTATGATAAATATACTGGACACCAGGCAGAAATTGTGGGGGATAACAATGTGAAAGATGGTGCAGACCGTCTTGTTGATGGTGTGCAGATACAATCAAAATATTGTAAAACCGGGGGAAAATGTGTTTCGGAGTGCTTTCGTGACGGAAAGTTCCGCTATATCAACCCAGATGGCACTCCTATGAAGATCGAAGTTCCTGCTGATAAATACGATGCTGCAGTAGCTTCGATGGAAGAGCGGATACGCCGGGGAGAAGTACAGGGAATAACGGAACCTGGTGAGGCACGCAATATTGTGCAGAAAGGGCATTTTACATATGAACAGGCGAAGAATATTGCAAAAGCAGGAACGGTAGAATCTATTACATATGATGCGGCAAATGGAATGATTATTGCATCCTCTGCTTTTGGAATTTCTGCAATTCTATCTTTCGCGACAGCCATGTGGAATAATGAGGGGATAGATACTGCTCTGAAAAATGCAGCTCTTTGTGGCTTAAAAGTTGGCGGCGTTACTTTTGTGACTGCAGTTTTGGCCGGACAGCTTTCTAAGGCTGGACTGAATAGCATTCTGGTCGGAAGCAGCGAGGCTGTAATAAAAGCAATTGGGCCGAAAGGAAGTGCATTATTAGTAAATGCTTTTCGGGAGGGGAACAATATTTTCGGTGCCGCGGCTATGAAAAGTGCGTCTAAGATGCTGCGTAATAATGTGATAACAGGTGCGGCTTCGGTAGTAATCTTATCTACGGCAGATATTGTGAATATTTTCCGCGGTAGAATCTCAGGAGGACAATTACTGAAAAATGTCGCAGGCACGGTATCGTCTGTTGCAGGAGGAACAGCAGGCTGGGTTGGAGGTGCGACAGCGGGGGCAGCATTAGGATCAGCGGTTCCTATTATTGGCACAGCTGTAGGCACCTTGATAGGAGGAGTTGCAGGAGCATTAGGTGGCGGGGCTTTGGCCTCGGATATTTCTGATTCAGTCATGGGAGCCTTCATTGAGGACGATGCCGATGAAATGGTGAAGATTTTAGAAGAATCTTTTCTTGAATTGGCTTCGGATTATCTTTTAACTCAAAGAGAGGTGGAGCATGTCATAGATCATCTTGGAGAGTCTCTTACAGGTGAGAACTTAAAGTGTATGTATGCAAGTGCTGACCGGAAAGCTTATGCGAAAGCATTGATTCTTCCGTATGTCAGGAAAGAGATAAAACGGCGCAAAAAAATCAGTACCTTAGATCAAGAGACAATGCAAAGAGGATTAAGGCTGTTATTAGATGAAATGGCAGATAGCAATTTCTGAAATCAAGGAGGGATGAAGTAATGAGTTCATTGATAACAGAATATGACGAGGAGAAAACACTTGCGGTGAACCGGGAAGAGGCTCTTGAGGAAGGGATTGAGCTGGGACTTCAAAAAGGCGTACTAACCGGTATAAATGCATTGATCCAGGATAATCTCGAAGAAGGAAAAACAAAAGAACAGATCATTGTGAAATTGATGAGGCATTTTTCGTTGAGCAGGGAGCAGGCGGAAGAGTATTATATTCAATATACAGGAAAGTAGAAATTGCGATTGTAGAGGGCTGTGGGGCCGGATTGAAATGGATATTTCAGTCCGGTCCCATTTTTGTCACGTATGTATTATCCTTTTCATAGATATCAGAAATATGTCTTATTTAATCCCAGCCGCATATTTTTCTGTGAATGAGATGTATTTTTCTACGCTGCTGTTAATATATTTCCCTTTTTGCCATACGAGCCCGATCTCCTGTCTGATCGCAGGAGCAATAGGGATGCCGGTCAGTCCGGGCATGTTTTTCAGAAGTGAGGAGTAGAGGAAGGCCCCTCCTAAGTTGTTTTTGACAAAGTTTTGGATCGTATATAACTGACTGGCGCGCATGAGAACATTCGGTTTTACCCCGATGCTTTTGAACAGGGAATCCAGCGTAGTATTTTGCACGGAATCTGTGTTATACATGATGAGCGGCTCGTCCTTTAACATTTCTATGGTTACTTCTTTTCCTTTCGCCAAAGGGTGCTCAGGTGAGACGCAGAACACGATCTGGTCGGAAAGAATCTGGCAGGAATTCAGCTTATCTATCTCATAAAAATTCATATTCACCAACGCCAGATCCAACGCGTCTTCCTGTACCAGATTAGCGGCACGGATGGAGGCGTATTCCAGCAGCTCCACAGGGATGTCAGGATATTCCTTTTGAAATGTGATCAGCATATCCGGGAAGAAAATGGTGCTTAAAAGCGGCGGGATGCCAATGCGGATGGGCGTAACCTTCCTGCCGAGATCGTAGAATTCGGAGGAAGTCTGCTTGATGGTGTTGAGCAGTTCCTCTGCCTTCTGGTAGAAGACCTCACCCTCCTTTGTCAAGGTCATGTGATTCTTAGAACGAGTAAACAGACTGATCGAGAATTCTTTCTCCAGCTCACGGATCGCCGTTGATATTGCGGGCTGTGTCACATAAAGCTTTTGAGCAGCCTGTGTAATACTGTGGTAGCGGCTGACAGCGCAAAAATATTCCAACTGAATGATCTTCATGGTATTTTCCCTCTTAATCCTTTTTATTTAGAATCTATGATTCTGGACAATTTTACCGAAAAGACGGTTGATGTTGATATGAATTATAGCATATTTCTGTCGAAAATGCTCAAATTTGCAAAGTGTATTCATCTTTTTTTATAAGGGTATCATTTTTTGTAAATGTACAAATAAAAACACATCCGATATAATAAAGCCATAACAAGTGATAATAAAACGGCCGGATTATTACTTTTAAATTTTATTAGATTCAAGCAGCATCGCTTCTGATGAATCAGTTTTATAAAGGAATATGGATAAATTGATATTAATATTAATGAGAAAGAGATTTATCGAGGAAAAGAATTGGAGGAAAACACATGAGTCCATCTACAATAACTCTATTATTACTTCTGTTTGCGGTGATCATGTTTGTAATGGAAAAGATTCCGCTTGGAGTCACATCCATGATCGTCTGTATCGGCTTGGTAGTCACAGGAGTGCTGGATGTCAAGACCGCCTTTGCGGGATTCATTGACAGTAATGTTATTTTGTTTGTGGCAATGTTTATTGTCGGGGGTGCATTATTTGAAACAGGCATGGCTAATAAGATCGGTGGGATCGTCACCAGATTTGCCAAGACAGAGCGTATGCTGATCGTGGCGATCATGGTGATCGTCGGTCTGATGAGCGGGATATTATCGAATACAGGTACTGCGGCAGTGCTGATCCCGGTTGTTATAGGGATCGCCGCAAAGTCAGGATATAAAAGATCAAGGCTGCTGCTCCCGCTTGTATTTGCAGCGGCAATGGGAGGCAACCTTTCTTTGATCGGTGCGCCGGGCAACCTGATCGCACAGAGTGCACTGCAGGAAATGGGTCTGAAATTCGGATTCTTCGAATATGCCATTGTGGGCCTGCCGATTTTAGCAGCAGGAATCCTATTCTATGCGACCATCGGATATAAGCTGCTTCCCAACCATGAGGTGACGGAAGAAGGGACATTTGACACAGAAAAAGATTTCAGTAAAGTTCCGGCCTGGAAACAGTGGCTGTCACTGATCATCTTAGTGTTAACTCTGCTGGCGATGATCTTTGAGGACAAGATCGGGATCAAGCTTTGTATTTCCAGCGGGATCGGAGCCTTACTGCTGATTTTAACCGGTGTTATCTCAGAAAAGGATGCTTTAAAATCCATTGATCTAAAGACCATCTTCTTATTTGGCGGAACACTTTCCCTGGCTGCCGCCTTACAGGAGACTGGTGCAGGCGAGGTGATCGCCAATAAGGTGATCGGTGCATTGGGAGACCATCCGTCCCCGTATATTCTGACCCTGGTCGTATTTCTGCTGTGCTGTGCACTGACAAACTTTATGTCAAATACAGCGACAACAGCATTGATGGTTCCCATCTGCCTTTCCATCGCACAGGGAATGGGAGCAGACCCGAGAGCCGTTTTAATGGCCTGCGTGATCGGCGGCTCCTGCGCATATGCAACACCGATCGGAATGCCTGCCAATACGATGGTGGTAGGTGTGGGAGGATATAAGTTCCTGGATTATGTAAAAGCGGGCCTGCCGCTGATCGTCATTGCGACGATTGTAAGTATGATCATCCTTCCGATCGCGTTTCCATTTTTCCCATAAGGAATGGAAAGGGACACAGCTGCAAGAGCAGTGGTGAGGAAGCAGCAAAGATTGATAGTAAAGATAAACAGGAGGCAATCAAATGAGTAAAAAGGAACAGGTAGAGCAGCTTACCGGGTATATGGCGAATTTTGTGGCTTATATCGGGAAAGTGCTGCCGGATGATATTATCGCAAAATTGGATGAGCTTGCAGAGAAAGAGGATGCACCGCTCTCTAAGGTGATCTACGAAACAATGAAGAAAAATCAGGTGCTGGCAAAGGAGCTAAACCGTCCAAGCTGTCAGGACACAGGGGTTCTCCAGTTCTGGGTAAAATGCGGGGTGAATTTTCCGCTGATGGGTGAACTGGAAGCCTTGTTAAAAGAAGCAGTTATAAAGGCGACCTTTGAGGCGCCGCTCCGTCATAACAGTGTGGAAACATTCGATGAGTATAATACAGGTAAGAATGTCGGAAAAGGGACACCGACCGTGTTCTGGGATATCGTGCCGGATAGTGACCAGTGTGAGATCTATACATATATGGCAGGCGGAGGCTGTACACTTCCCGGGAAAGCTATGGTACTGATGCCAGGCGCAGGATACGAGGGTGTGACAAAATTTGTAATGGATGTGATGACCTCCTATGGATTAAATGCGTGTCCGCCCCTGCTTGTGGGAGTCGGCGTTGCAACCTCTGTAGAGACGGCGGCGCTGCTTTCCAAAAAGGCGCTGATGCGTCCTCTTGGAAGCCACAATGAAAATGAGCGTGCAGCATCCATGGAGAAGCTGCTGGAGGACGGGATCAATGCGATCGGCCTCGGACCTCAGGGAATGGGCGGAAAGTATTCGGTCATGGGAGTCCATATCGAGAATACGGCAAGGCATCCTTCGACGATCGGGGTTGCTGTCAATGTGGGCTGCTGGTCACACAGACGCGGACATATTATTTTTGATAAGGATCTCAATTATACAATTACTACACATTCGGGGGTGACGTTATAATGCTGGAAATAAAAGATGGGAAAAAGATTTTGACAACACCGGTATCAGCAGAAGATCTGGCTGATATCAAGATCGGAGATATCGTATATCTGAACGGAAGCATGACAACCTGCCGTGACGTGGCACACCGACGTCTGGTGGAAGGCGGCCGCAAGCTTCCTGTGAACGTGAGGGATGCGGCGATCTTCCATGCCGGCCCCATCATCCGCCCACTGGAGGATGATAAATTTGAGATGGTGTCTGTCGGACCAACTACAAGCATGCGCATGGAGAAGTTTGAGAAGGAATTTGTGGAACAGACCGGAGTAAAGGTGATCATCGGAAAAGGCGGCATGGGACCGAATACAGAATATGCCTGCAAGAACTATAAGGCGATCCATTGTGTATTCCCTGCTGGAAATGCAGTGGTTGCAGCCACAGAGGTCGAGGAGATCGTGGATGCACAGTGGAGGGACCTGGGAATGCCGGAGACGCTCTGGCACTGCCGTGTGAAGGAATTCGGGCCGCTGATCGTATCCATTGATACGAAGGGCCGCAATCTGTTCGAAGAAAATAAGGTGATCTTTAATGAAAGAAAAGAGAAAGCTATTGAAGAAATCTGTAAACAGGTAAGCTTTATAAAATAAGCGGACGGATTCAGAAATAATACCAAAATTCTGCCATAAATAACCATATAGTCAAGAGGAAGAACCTGATACAGCCCGGTAAGACTGCATCAGGTTCTTTTAATGTCTCGGTGATTTCTTTACGGTCAGTATGGCCTGGATCAGGGCGCTGGTCACTGCGGAACCGTATTGTTCTTCTGTGATCCGGCGCTTTTCCTCATCGTGCTCTTTCATGACCATATAGCGCGGTGTCAGCTTATTCAGCGCGATGGCGGCAATATCTTTCTTACATTTATTACATTTACAGCAGTTGAATCTGGCGAGGGTGTCATCCAGCCTGGAAAGCACAAGATCCTCCATAACATTGACCAGTATCATATCACGGGATTCCCGGATCTGCTGACTCGCCGCAGTCGTGCGGTTTACGCTTGGAGAACGCCTGCTGTGTGCGGAGGAGATACCTGTTGCAGCCGGGGTAAATGAAAAGGCCTCCGGAGGATTTGGAACTGCAAAGGCAGAGTCCGTATCGCTTATGTCTGCTGTCCGGTCCCGGACAGACGGCTCTTTACGCTCCTGATTTGAAAGATGCTTTGCCGTAGGCATGATCTTACGGTACATGATTTCTTTATCTAACTCGTTCTTGCTTTTTGGCATGGTGTAAGCCCCTTTTCAAGTAATTCTTCGGTGAAAGATTTATAATCGATCACGGCATTGCAGGCCGGCGCATAATCCATGATTGACTTCTGCAGTGACTGCGCCTCTCTGAGTGCAACGCTTTCCCGGATGAAGGTCTCGAATACCGGGATATTGAGGTCGGAGGAGATCATATGGACGGTTCCGGTGATCTCCCTGCTGAATCTGGTCCTTGGATTGTGGCGGGTCAATAGAAGGCCCAGGATCTGGATATCCGGATTGCACTGTGTGCGGACGCGGTCGATGGTCTCCTCCAGCTGTGTGATCCCCTGAAGGCTGAAGATATCGGACAGCATGGGGACCAGGACGTAGTCCGATGCCGTAAATGCATTGACGGTCAGAATGCCCAGTGCCGGAGGGGTGTCGATCAGTATGTAATCATATAAGGGTACAAGAGGCTTGAGTGCGTTGCGCAGGAGAAATTCACGCTGTGCACCGGTAAACTCCAGCTCAATACTGCTCAATAGGATGTTCGCCGGGATGATATCAACAATCGTACCTCTCTGTACGGCATACTGTGTCTTTAGTTCACCCTTTAGTACATCGTAGATAGTAGCACTCATATCGGTATCGGCTCCGGCGCTGAAGCTTAGGTTTCCCTGCGGATCTAAATCGACGGCCAGTACCTTATACCCCTTTTCTTTTAAGTTGACAGCCAGAGCATTGGCTGTTGTGGTCTTTCCAACCCCGCCTTTTTGGTTGGATATGCTGATGATCTTTCCCATGGTGTAAATCCTCTTGTTTTCGACATATTCTGCAATAATTATACCAAGTTTGATATGTATTTACAAGGAAGGCCGGAAAATAAAATTTTAGAAAAACTGTAAAGTTTTGAAAAATGTGTCCGATAATACTATTAGAGTTCTTATGGAGTTTTGATGAAGAGAAAGGATGTTGAGGATGGAAGTGAAGATTACAGGCGGACAGGCTGTTTATAAGAACATAATGAACAAAACGAAAGGCAGCAGACCGGTGCACGTTTCCGAGGATTCAGAGAAGAGAATACGAAGCGAGAGACATCCGGATGAGATTGTGATCAGTGGCGACGGCCTTAAGAAGCAGGAGGCAGCCCAGGCGGCACATAGCCTTTATCAAGCGATGGGACAGGAAGCGAAGGCCGACCGGATCGCAGAATTAAAACAGCAGGTACAGGATGGGACATACCGGATCTCATCAGAGGTGCTGGCGGGAAGGCTGCTGTTTTAGGCGCAGCGTCGTTTGATCTAAGGATAGCAGCATAATAAGAGAGGCAGGGTATATTGCCGTATAGGCATGATTCGGCATGCAGGGATGGATACCAGGCTGGGCAGATGCAGAAAAGGAAAAGCGCGATGGAAGAATTAATAGAATTTTTAAAAGAGTATACAGACTTTTTTGAAGAGGTTGAGAAAAAGCAGCAGGAAAAGCTAAAAGTCCTAACACAGGGGGAGCTGGCCGGGATCGAAGAGACGATCGTGATGCAGCAGGCACTGGATAAGCAGATAGAGAATATGGAGCAGAGGCGACTGGAGCTTTTCGAACAGGCCGGATATGGCGGACGGAGTCTTCGTGAGGTGACAGCTGACGCTAAAGGGCAGCAGAGGAGCGCATTGGAAGAGATTTACCGAAGGCTGGATGCAAGTATCGGAGAGATCAAGTTTCTGAATCAGAAGTGTATGAAGCTGGCACAGACGGCACTTACGAGGATGGGGATCATCCCGCAGGAGCAGATAGAAGGAACATCAGGATACCAGCAGAGGAAGAGATACAGTGGTTCGATCTTACAGACGAAAGTATAAGGAAGAGGGTGGAATGTTTTGAGACCGACATTCATGGGATTGGAGACAACGAAGCGCGGTATCATGGTGAACCAGAAGGCACTTGATATCGTAGGCAATAATATCAGTAACGTAAAGACAAAGGGGTACACCAGGCAGCGCCTGGATATGGTATCTGTCTACTCAGGGGGACGCACACATCTTCCAACGACTTCTATACCGCTTGCGGGGCAGGGAGTAGAGGCGGTCGGTGTAGGCCAGATCAGGAATGCATTTCTGGACAGCAAATTTAGGGAAGAGTACGGGGATGTGGGGTATTATGACCAGCGGCAGGCAATGTTAAGTGAGATCGAGGCTGCGATCAGTGACCCGGAGGTGGAAGGGACCGGAATCAAGGATGCCCTCTCTACTCTCTTGACAGCTCTGACGAAGTTCAGTGAGAATCCTTATCAGGAGACCCAGGCGAATATCGTGCGTTCCGCATTTACCGGAGTGGCCCAGACACTGAATCAATATGCCCAGAAGCTGAATACGATCCGGGAACAGCAGCAGACAGATCTGGCGATATCAGTAGCAGATGTCAATGCCAAGCTGGAGCAGCTGGCAGAATTGAATAAGACTATCGTGGATGAGGTATTTACGAATGCGGATTATGATGGGACGGCATATGGTCCCAATGAATTGCTGGATCAGAGGAATCTGATTTTAGATGAGCTTTCCAGATATGGTGAAGTACAGGTTATTCCCAGGGACGACGGCGGAATGCAGGTGAAGTTTAACGGGAAGATCGTAGTAGATGGTACAGGAAGCCAGTATACAGCGGATTCCATCCAGATCGGCGCAGATAAGACGAGCCTGACATGGCGCAGCAGTCAGGAACAGTTGAAGCTGCCAACGGGGGTGCTGAAAGGATATGTGGATGTACTGAATGGAGCCAGCCAGCTGGATAAAGGGATTCCGTATTATCAGGAAAAGCTGGATGATTTGGCTGGAAATCTGGCCGCAGCCTTTAACCAGGTAATCCCTAATGATAACGGGGAAGCCGGTTATAAGGTGCTGCTGGAGGGCGGTGAGGATGGAATCATTACCGCAGAGAATCTAACGGTCAGCGAAGAATGGCTCGCGGATGCAAATTATGTGATCCAGCAGAACCCGGACGGCGAGATGGATAATACTAATGTCCTGAATATGAAGAACATACTGGATCAGAAGTTTACATTTAATGGTGAATTTACAGGGAATTTCAGTGAATTTGTTACATATATTACAACGGCTCTTGGAAGTGACATGACTCTGAATGAATCCAGGCTGGAGGCATCCGTATCTACGGCAGAGTCTGTAGATAAGGACAGGATGTCTGTCTCCGGGGTATCCCTGAATGAAGAGGGGATTCAGATGATGACTTATAATAAAGCTTATCAGGCATTGGCGCGTATGATGACAACGATGGATGAACAGCTGGATGTCCTGATCAATAAGACCGGACTGGTCGGAAGGTAAAGGAGGAAGATGGGATGAGAATAACAGAGAGTGCTTTGAGCCAGACTTATCTGAAGAATCTGCAGAGGAATATGTCAGATCTGGCCTCCTCTAACCTGAAGCTGTCATCAGGCAGGAATTTTAATCATGTGTCCGAGGATACGGGAAGTGCGGCAAGGGCATTTGCGGTGAGAGATCAGATTTCCAAGAACCAGGAGTATGTCAATACGGTTGAGAACTCCATCGGAGAATTGGATACGGCGGATGACAGCATTGCGGTAGTCAGTTCGATATTGAAGACGGTTTATGAGACAGTAACGAAAGCAAAGTCGGGGACGAAATCCCAGGAGGATCTGGATTCCTATGCGGAACAGCTGCATGGGCTGAATAACGAGATATTACAGACCATGAATTCCAAATATGGAGATAAGTTTTTGTTTTCCGGTTCCAGTAATGGAGAACAGCCTTTTAAAGTAGATGAGTCGGGAAAGCTTCTATTTAATGGTGTATCCGTGGATGATGCCGTGGCAGGTACGGATTTCCATGAGAATAAGGTAGTCTATCTGGATATCGGGTTCGGGATGACGGCAGCACCGGGCGGGATTAACGGACAGACAGGAATTAAGATCTCTACCTCGGGTGTGGATGCGCTTGGATATGGAAGGGATGAAGATGGGGAACCGAATAACATCTACAGCCTGATCTCCCAGATCGAGACACAGTTAAGATCAGGAGACGTGGAGGGTGCAGGGAACAGTATGACGCATCTGAAAAAGTCGGAGGAGAACCTGTCAGCATGTATCGCAGAACTGGGGACCAGACAGAGTATCCTGGACCGTGCCAAGGACAGACTGGACGCGGAGAAGATCAATTTAAAGTCGCGTCAGAAGGATCTGGAAGTGGTTTCCCTGGAATCAGAATCTGTGAATAATAAGTCTTATGAGATGGCATGGATGGTGACACTGCAGCTAGGATCCAGTATCATACCACCCTCCATCTTTGATTTCATGAGATAGTATACACAGGAGGTATTGATATGGATGTTTTAAGGATTTCAACGACACCGATCAGGCTGTCGATGTCTTCGCAGAGGGCCAGGCTGGAATCGAAGATCCCGGAGCCGGAGGCAGGGATCATCAATCAGCCGGGGAAGCTGGAGATCAGGTCAGAGAATATTAAAGTGAATATTGATACATTTGATGCAAGACAGAGTATGGGGTATCGGACAGGTCTGGGACTTATGAAGGATTCTGCAAATGCCGGTGTCCAGGCGGCCGGGAATGCCACTGCTCAGTATGCAAAGATGGGAAACCAGCTGGCACAGATCCAGAACGGCGTGACCCCGGCGGATGTGATGAAGCAGTTTACCATTCCCGGTCCGGTCACCACGGGAATCAAGTTCATCCCGTCGCAGGGGCCAAAGATCAGCTGGGATGCCCCGGATCTGAATATTGATTATACACCCGGAAAAGTGGAATTTGATCCGAAGGTGGATCTCCCGGCCATGGATTATGTGCCCGGGAAATTAGAGGTCAATGTGGAACAGTTCCCAAAGGTAGAGATTGAATATGTGGCAGACCCGCTGTATGTACCGCCGCGGGCCGATCCGAATTATGAGGAATAAAAAGTGGTTACAGCTTGGGAGGACATAAACGTGCAGATAGAAACGAGAGATTTCGGAATAATTGACATAGAGGAAAATAACATCATTACATTTAAGCAGCCTGTTTTTGGATTTGAGGAATACACACAGTATGTGCTGGTATCAGACTCTAATATGGGCAGCGGTATCTGCTGGCTCCAGTCTATCGAGGAGAAGGACGTCTGCTTTATCCTGATGAATCCCCTGGAGGTATGTGAGGATTACTCACCGGTCGTAATGCAGGATGTGCTGTTCACCCTGCAGGCGGCACCGGAGGATGATCTGGACTGCTGGGTCATTACAGTGATCGGGAAGACATTCCAGGATTCGACTGTGAACCTGAAAAGCCCGATCGTCATCAACCATAAGATGAATTTTGCAATGCAGATCATTTTGGAGCAGGATTACCCAATACGCAAGAGAATATTCGACGGGGAGAGTGAGGGATAACAGATGCTTGTATTATCGAGGAAAAAAGGAGAGTCCATTAAGATCGGTGATGATATTGAGATTTTTGTCTCTGACATCAAGGGAGACAAGGTGCGTCTTGGAATCTCGGCACCGCCGGATAAGAAGATTACCCGTACGGAATTCTATCTGACTGTTGAAAATAATAAAGAGGCATCTGATAAAGTAGAGCTTCTCAAGATTTTCCAGTTATCCAGGAACCTGCATGGTACAGAGAACGGAAAAGGCAGGGAGGAAACAGATGAGACCAGATGAACGAGTAATAAATTTATTGCTTAAGAAAGAAGAAAAATTCCTGAGATACGAAGAAGAAACAAAAAAATTAACTGCAAATGGTGAAGATGCAGTGGAACAGATCCTGGCAGCTTTGGCTGTACGCCAGGAATTGATCGGGGAGATCGATGCGCTCGATGCACAGATCCGCAGTATATGTGAAGAGTCAGAGGATGGCAGACAGCTTTGGAATGCCTCTAAGAATTGCTGTGAATATGAGAAGCTGTCGCCAGAATATCAGGAAGTGTATAAAGCCGGGCAGCAGGTGTTTCAGATCATTGTACGGATACAGAATGAAGACCGGCTTGCCGCTGCCAGTATGGAGCATGTAAGGGACCGGCTTCATAAGAATATCCGGCAGAACCAGAAGGTATCCAAGTTTTCCGGCTATCTGAAAAGCATGGATTATGGAGAAGATGTGAAAAAGGGATTTTTATATAATGAGAAGAGATAGGAGGGAGCCGTATGTCATCAATTGACCCAACAAGCAGTGTCACCATAGGTAATATGATGCCGGGACTTGTATCAGGCCTGGATACGGAGAGTATGGTCGAGAAGCTGTTGTCAGGTACGCAGTCCAAGATCGATAAGCAGTATGCTAAGAAACAGCAGATTGAATGGAAGCAGGAGATCTACCGGGATATCATAACGAAGCTGGACAATTTCAGAACCAAATTTTTTACATTCAGCAGTCCGACCGATACCAATTTATTGAGTAATGCATTTTTTAATGTGATGAATTCTACAAGCAGTTCAGGCGCAGTGAAGGTAATCTCATCCAGCTCACAGGCGGCTTCGAATATTAGGATCGACAGCATTGACCAGCTTGCGACGGCGTATCAGGTTTCTACGAACAGCAGCCTGACAGTGTCAAAGGTTCTGGAAGGCGGTGCGATCGATGCCGCTGACCTTGCGGCTTTTGCAGGAGAAGAGCTTTCCATTGATGTCAGTCTGGATGGTGTGAAAAAAACGATTCGTTTTCAGGGAGCAGGTAATGTTACGGATCTTGTAACAAATCTGAATGAAAGCCTAAAAAGTGTATTTGGGAATACAATTACGGCATCGGAGTTAAATGGAGGCCTTAAGTTTGACGGAAGCGGCAGCAGCCATACCATTATCCTGACAGATACAATCGGCGGGGATTCTTTAAAAAAGCTTGGGTTTATGGAGGGCGCTTCCAATAAACTGAATTACAATGCGCTGCTGAGTGAAGCTCCTTTTGCTACGAAGCTTCAGGGAGCGTCGTTTGAGTTTTCTATCAATGGGACCGTGATCAAGGCAAACGGTAATGATACGGTGGGGGATGTACTTAACCGGATCAATAACAGTGATGCAGGAGTGAGGGTGACTTACAATTCGATCACAGATAAGTTCACGATGGAATCCAAAATGACAGGAGATATCGCAGATATTGAAATAAAGCAGACCCAGGGAAACCTGCTGTCAGCCATGTTCGGATCCGGTCAGGGAAGCGGGATCACAGGCAGTATGGCAGGGATGCGTTCTACAGATACGCTGACCGGATTTGATGAGATAGATGATGGACTTTTGGACAGTATCATGTCGGCTGCGCGCTCTGGCGGGCAGAGTTTTAAATTCCATTTGAACGGCCGGGCAGTAGAGGTTGGGATTCCCGCTCTGGCGGAGGATGATCCTGATTATGACAAAAGCAGTTTTATCCAGGCGATTAATGACCAGCTGGACACCGGGCTGGGAGCCGGGAATGTCCGGCTTTCAGAGACAGCGGACCATCATATACAGATTAAATCTGCGAATGGATATACAATAAGCTTTGATGAGGAGGATCTGCTGCATAATGTGAATGACGCGTTTGGATTCAGTGCAGGTGATGACACCACTCAGGCTCTTGTCAGCCAGGAAGTGACAAAAGACAGTACTCTTGGGGCGCTCGGACTTACTGGGAGCTGGACGATTAATGGGACAGATGATTCAGGGAATGCAGTCACACAGACGTTAGTTCTTGATTCCTCCTGGACGGTAGAACAGCTCACACAAAAGTTTAATGATATGAACATTGGTACTCTTGCTTTTGATCCGGTTACAAAGTCCTTATCTATTACAAATATGACGGGTAAGAATGTATCGGTCACAGGGGATGTAAACGGCGAAAATACGCTGAAACAGCTGTTTGGAGAGGAGTCCCTTTCTTTTAACACAACAGGTGATCCTCTTGAGATTAAGCAGGGGCAGAATGCAAAGCTCACTGTTGACGGAACTGCAATAGAAAGGAACACAAATGAATTTTCGATCAATGGTGTTAACATCGAATTAATGACGGAGTCAACTGGCCCAATTAGCTTGACAACTGAGCGGGATACCGATAAAATAGTAAGTGGAATTAAAGAATTTGTCGAAGATTATAATTCAATAGTCGACGAATTGAATGGATATCTGACAGAAAAATCGAATTACCGCTCTTATCCACCTCTGACAGACGCACAGAAAAAGGAGATGACAGAGAAGGATATCGAACGCTGGGAGGAAAAAGCGAAACAAGGTCTTCTACGCAATGACGGTACCATAGACTCTTTTTTGGGCAGTATGCGCTCTGTGATGTACAAGACTGTGGAGAGTGCCGGGATGGCATTATATGATATCGGTCTTGATACTTCCTCGGATTATAAGGACAATGGAAAGCTGATACTGGATGAGGAAAAGCTGCGTGCAGCACTTTCTACCAATCTGGATAAAGTACAGCAGCTGTTCTCTAATAAGACGGATGGTGTGGGCCAGGCGTTAGGTGACATCTTGAAGGATACTGCTAATATCAGCAGTGGTTCACCGGGAATCCTAGTTGAGTATGCGGGAGCAAAAACAGCACTCGACAAACAGAATACATTGAGTAAGGAACTCTCTGAGATCAGTGACAGAATCAAAGAGCTTAATAAGAAATATGAAGCTGAGAGGGCGCGCTACTGGCAGCAGTTTTCAGCCATGGAGCAGGCCTTGTCCCAGTTAAATTCGCAGAGTTCCTGGGTGACACAACAGTTTTCTGGTTCGAATTAAGGAGTAGATATCATGCAGAATCCATATGAGAAATATAAAGAGCAGTCCGTGATGACGATGACGGGCGGCGATATGATCAATCTATTATTTGAGACAGCACAAAAGCGTCTGAATGAAGGTCTGAAGTTTCTGGAACAGAAGGATTACGTTAGCAGCAATACTGCATTCCAGAAGGCACAGAGTATCTTCACCCATCTGGACGTGACGCTTGATGATAAGTATGAGATATCAAAGAATCTATCTGCACTGTATGAGTTTTTTAACTATAAGATCGTACAGGCGAATATGAAGAAGGACCCGGAGCCGGTGGAGGAGATACTGCCTCTGATCGGAGAGCTTAAGGAGTCCTTTAAGCAGGCTGATAAGCAGGCGAGGATCATGAGGAGCCAGGTTTCATAAGTAAAGGAGTTACGCCATGTCACTATTTGAAGACAAGTCATATCAATCTCTGATCAACGGACTGGATGCAGCCTGGATGAAGCAGAAGGTGCACAGCAATAACGTTGCCAACAGTGAGACACCGGGATTTAAATCAAAGAATGTTGAGTTTCAGGAGGTCCTTTCCAAGGCAGAGAAAGGAAAGGCGGCAGCCTGGGAGCAGAAGGCAGTGATCACGACAGATGATTCGACCTCCTCCAGGCCGGATGGCAATAATGTGAATGTAGACAAAGAGGAGCTTGAGATGTGGCAGGCATATGCACAATATTCAGCATTGTCACAGCGGATGGCAGGGAAGCTCTCTTCCCTGCGCTATGTCATCAACAATACGGCGAAGTAAGGAGGAGAAGAGATGTCATTTTTAAATTCACTGGATATTACAGGTTCTGCCTTGACGGCGGAACGGTTCCGGACAGATATCATCCTCCAGAATCTTGCGAATCAGAATACGACCAGGACAGAAGAAGGCGGACCTTACAGGAGGAAGCAGGTTGTTTTTCGGGAACAGCCCCTCTCCTTTCAGGAGCAGCTTGGCAATGCAATGAAGACCGGCGGCGCCTCTGTGGGCAGGAACCACAGAACAGGCAGCAGGACAGAGGGCGGCGTGATCGTGGAGGAAGTGGTGGAGAGCCAGGAGGCCTTCGTACCCGTGTATGATCCCACCAATCCGGATGCGGACGAGAACGGATATGTACAGATGCCCAATGTCAACAATGCCGAGGAGATGGTGGATCTGATGGCAGCTACCCGGGCATATGAGGCGAATATCACAGCACTGAATATTACGAAATCAATGGCAATGAAGGCTCTTGAAATCGGGAAATAGATACGGGAAATAGATAGGGAAGAAGGCGGTGTTCCCGATGAAACGGAAGCAGAGGAATAGCGGAGACGGTCAGGAATGGTTGAATACATATGCAGATATGATTACATTGGTTCTGACCTTCTTCGTTTTATTGTATAGTATATCGAACATTAACATGGTCAAGCTGGAGAAGGTGGCAGAGGCCATGCAGAAGAAGCTTGGAATCGAATCCAAGCTGGAATTAAAGGATCTGCCTCAGAACCTGAAGTATCCCCAGGTGGGAGATACAAAGGAGGAACTGACTGCCTCGGAAGCGGCGCTGAATGAGGCTAAGGAGAAGATCGAGTCTTATATGCAGGCAAATCATGCGGCAGCAGAAGTGACACAGGAGGATGATGTGTTATATATCCGGTTTAAGAACGAGATGCTGTTCGCACCGGACAGCCCGGATATCCGCCAGGAGAATATCAGCTATCTGGACTATGTGGGGGATGTCTTAAAGGCGAAGGAGCCGGAGATCCTGGCGATCTATATCAACGGCCATACGGCAGATGCACCGGATTCAGCATGGAATGACCGGATTCTTTCCTCACAGAGAGCGGACAATGTTGCGATCTATCTGGAGGAGCAGAAAGGAATCGAGCCGAAGAAGCTGATCTCCAGAGGATATGGCAAGAATTATCCCATAGCAGACAACAGTACAAAGGAAGGCCGGGATCAGAACCGCAGGGTCGACATCATCATTTTAGGAAAAGATTTTGAGTGGACCCAGCTGGAAGGGGACGGGACCGGAAGTGCACAAAAATTCGACCCGCTGACACCGATCGATGTCCCGGGGGCACAGACCCAGTAGACAGCTCCTATAGACATATTACATAGACAGAACGGATTATAGACCGGGGAGTGCGGATTTCGAGGTAATATGAGGCAGTATAGATCCGAAAGCGGCAGAGGAAGGACATAACATTGATCAAGACATATGATTTTAAATCTCCAAAAAAGTTTACAAAAGAGCGCATGAGCATCGTGGAGAATCTCTACGAAAGTTTTTCACGCTCACTTGCAACCTGGCTGACCGGGCTTATGCAGGTGTACTGTGAGGTCAGTGTTTCAAAAATAGAAGAATGCAGGTATCAGGAATACATCAGTGCGGGGGAGGATATTTCTATGTTCGCCTTGATGAACCTGATCCCTGATAACAAGGAATACAACGAATCTCCCATCGTGTTTGAGATGGAGCCTGCGTTGTGTTTCTTTATGATCGAACGTCTTTTGGGCGGACAGGGGACAGAATACGAATTGGACCGGGAGTTTACGGACATAGAGATGGCGATCATAGAGCACCTGTTAAAGAAGATCACCGAATATGTGCAGGATGCATGGAACGGTTATATGGATATCAGGGCCGTACTGACGGGAATGGAGACGAATTCTCACCTTCTTCAGATGAGTGCATCGGAGGATGTGATCCTGGTCGTGGAGATGGAAGTACGTGTGAAAGAACTTGCAACGAAATTTTATCTTGCAATGCCGGCTGCAAATGTGGAGGAACTGACTTCTAAGTTTGGATTCAAGTATGTTCAGAAGACAAAGCGCAGAGATAATGGGGCGGCAAGAAGAGTGAATCTTGTACAGAATCTTCTGGAGACAGAGGTAGAGCTTAGAGCGATCCTGCAGCGGTTTGAGCTGGATGCACAAGAGGTCATGAAGCTGCAGGTCGGAGATGTGGTGCCGTTGAATAGGAGAATAGACAGTGATGTGGAAGTGATGGTCGAGGATGTCTTAAGTTTTACGGCAAAGCCCGGACACACCAAGCTTCGCAAGGCTGTACAGATAGAGAAAGTACTTTAGGCCGGAGGGAAGAATAAAATGGGCAGATTGGATTTTGAATCATTGATAGAACTGATAAAGCTGGCCCTGGTGCCGGCTGCCAGTACGATGTCGATGCTTTTTGGAAAAAGGGCTGTGATGTCAGAGCCTGAAATCCAGAGGGTCACGTTCGGAGAACTTCGGACCATCCTGCCGGAGTCCTGTGTGGCGGCAGGGATCAGGGTGTACAGAGAACAGACACAGAGCAGAGAGATATTCCTGGTCGAGGAGGTGCTTGCCGGATATGCGGCAGGACTGGTGATGGGGACAGGCAATGCGCAGACGATCGATGATATTGTACTGAGCACACTAAAGGAGATTACTGCACAGAGCGTAGAATCAGCCAGGGAGGCAGTTACTGAATTTTTGGGATATGAGGTTCATCAGGAGCTGCTCGGCCTCAAGCGTATGGAATCAGAAGAACAGCTGGAAGGCTGGTGCCGTGAGGCAGATATGCAGGAGCTTTTACTGATCAACTGGGAGATGGAGATTCAGGACACCGTATCTGGACGGATCTTCTGTGTACTGTCGGAGCAGATACTTAAGGTACTTGGAATCGGGTCAAGCAGAGAGACTGTTTCAAGGGAAACAGTACAGCAGAAGTTCAGGCCGGCTGAAAGACCGGGAAGGATGATCAAGGTAAAAGAAGCCGGTTTCCCGGAATTTAAGATGGAAGAGTTGAAAGAGACAGTGACGGATATCGATGAAAAGCGTGATAAGATACAGGAGATCACACTCGGGGTGTCGGTGCAGATCGGAAGCATGGAGTGTACGGTGAAGGACATCCTGAATCTGGAAGAGGGACGTGTGCTGATGCTGGATAAACAGGCAGGCTCCCCCGCTGATATCGTGGTGAACGGTGAATTGATCGCCAAGGGAGATATCGTGGTCATGGGAGAACAGTTCGCGACCCGTATTACAGAGATCGTGAACAGGAAAGGGTAGTTAGGTAAATTATGATTGTATTAAAACTTCTGCTGTATTTTGCAGTGTTGATCGGGGTCTTAGTGCTTGCTTATTACACAACAAAGCTGATCGCGGGGACAGCGGGGCAAAGACAGGCATCAGCGAATATCCAGATCCTGGAGAAGGTGATGCTTGGGAAGGACAGTTATCTTCTGATCGCCCGTATCCAGGAGCGGGTGGTCCTTCTGGGGGTAACGCCGGGTGGGATACAGAAGCTGGAGGAGTTGGAGGAGTATATAGAGGGCAGTCAGAAGCAGCCGGAGGATTTTGGCAGGATTTTGGCAAAGCAGATTCAGAAAAATTTCGGCAGTAAGTCAGGCAGAAGCAGAAACAGAGGGGACAGGGCATGAAGGAAAGGCAGTACACACGAAAAGATCTAATCAAATACGGTGCTATTTTTTTACTATCATTTGCAGCCGCAGCAGTCCTGTTTTTTATCTGGGGACGTCAGGCAGAGGCTGCCAATCTGAGTATCAGCCTGGGAAATGGAACAGACGGGAATGGTTCGGATACACTGGACGTTCTTTTGCTGTTCCTTTTTTTAGCTGTTGTGCCTTCTCTTGTTGTGATGATGACCAGCTTTACGAGGATCATCATCGTACTTTCCTTTATGAGAAATGCACTGGGCACCCAGCAGTCACCGCCGAACCAGATCCTTGTGGGACTGGCGCTGGTGCTTACGGTGTTCATCATGAGCCCGGTCATCTCAAAGGTAAATACAAACGCCTATGAGCCCTATAAGGAAGGGACGATGACCAGACAGGAAGCCTTAAAGGAGGCGGAAGTTCCGGTGAAGGAGTTTATGCTAAAGCAGACGGAGAAGAAGAGTCTGGATCTGATCATGTCCATCTCCAAGACAAAGCTGCCGGAGATATCGAAGGAAGCGAAGGGGATCGAGAAATATATGCCTCTGAGCATTACGGTACTTACCCCGGCGTTCGTTCTAAGTGAACTGAACCGGGCGTTTACGATGGGATTTCTGATCTTCATCCCATTTCTGATCATTGACATGGTGGTGGCGAGCACACTGATGTCGATGGGAATGGTTATGCTGCCGCCGACAATGATCGCACTGCCTTTTAAGATCATGCTGTTTGTACTGGTAGGCGGATGGGATCTGGTGATCAAGACATTAGTGCAGGGATTCAAGTGACAGGAGAGATCAGATGAGTACAGGAGAAGTTTTAGAAGTAATGAAAGAGGCGATGTTTGTTGCCTTTGAGCTTGCGGGGCCGCTTTTGATCGTGAGTATCGTGGTGGGACTTATCATTGCCATATTCCAGGCGGCAACACAGATCCATGAGCAGACCCTGACTTTTGTGCCGAAGCTGATCGTGATAGCGATCGTCCTGGTACTTCTCGGCCCTTGGATGTTCAACATTTTTAATGATTTTATCCAGAAGCTGTTTTCGCTTATGGCAGGCCTGTAATGCGGAGGGATAGATGATGGACAGTCTCATGGGTTACTTCGATGTGTTTCTGCTGGTATTTGCCAGAATGGGAGGGATGCTCCTTGCCAACCCGCTTCTCTCCAGGAAAAATGTGCCGATGCGTGTGCGTGTCGGGCTTGTGCTGGCGCTCAGTCTTTTACTCGCACCGAATCTGGATGCTCAGGCTGCTGCCGGCTTTCAAACGGTAGAGATGATGATGGCACTGTTCAAAGAGGCAGCTTTAGGAGTCTGCTTCGGTCTGGTGTTCCAGATTTTTTATTATATGATATTTGTGGCAGGCGATGTTATGGATACTGTCTTTGGGTTGTCCATGGCAAAAGTGTTTGACCCAGTCAGCGGAACACAGGTTTCTGTGATGGGACAGCTGCTTCAGATCGTGTTTGTTCTGTACTTTTTTGCCACGGGAAGCCATCTGGTCATGATCAAAACTTTTGCGTACTCATTTGATGTGATTCCGCCGGGAGCCTATACCCTTCTTTTGGAAGAGATCAGCAGCTTTCTATTAACATTGTTCAATTCGGCATTTCTTCTGATGCTCAAGATGAGTCTTCCGTTTATCATTGCTGAATTTATCGTGGAGGCTGCAATGGGGATTCTGATGAAGCTGATCCCGCAGATCCATGTGTTTGTGATTAATATGCAGTGCAAGATCATCGCAGGACTTCTGCTGGTGCTTTTGTTTGCACAGCCTATAGGGAATTTTATTGATAATTATATAGGTGTGATACTCGATAACATGCAGAAATTATTGACGGTCGCGGTGTAGAAAAAGGAGTTGATCGGTTATGGCAGCGGACGAAAAAACTGAAAAAGCCACTCCCAAGCGGCGCCGGGATGAACGGAAGAAAGGAAATATCTTCCAGAGTCATGATCTGACTTCCGTGCTGTCGCTTTTAGTTATTTTTAATGCCCTTAGGCTGCTGGCTCCTTACATTTATAAACATATCCGGCAGGCAGTACAGCTTTTCTTTTCTCTGGCAGCGACCATGTATCCGGTGACATCCGGAAATATCAAAGATATGCTGGTAAAGGCGGTCATGCTGTTTGGTATGGCGGCACTTCCACTACTGCTTGTCAGTATGGCAGGAGCTGTTATTTTTACTGCATTTCAGACCAAAATGCTGTTTTCGGGAGATGCAATCAAGTTTAAAGGGAGCCGCATCAGTCCCCTGAAAGGATTCAAACGCTTGTTTTCTCTACGTTCCACGATCGAGCTTCTCAAAGCAGTGGTGAAGATCAGTGTACTTGGCGTGGTGATCTATCTAAATATCAAGAGCAGGATCTATGAATATCCCCGCCTGATGGACGGAAGTGTCGTGGGAGCACTGAGCTTTGCAGGAGACAGCCTGGTCTCTCTGGTCAATACGGTGGGGATCATGTTTCTTGTGATGGGAGTGTTTGATTATCTGTATCAGTGGTGGGATTATGAGAAAAATCTGCGAATGAGCAAACAAGAGATCAAGGAAGAATATAAGCAGTCGGAGGGGGATCCGCAGGTCAAAGGGAAGATCAAAGAAAAGCAGCGGCAGATGGCCTCTATGCGTATGATGCAGAAGGTGCCGGAGGCAGATGTTATTATCCGTAACCCGACCCATTATGCCGTTGCGATCAAATATGATTCTGAGAAAAACCATGCGCCCGTTGTCCTGGCAAAAGGCGCCGACCGGGTGGCACTTCGTATCGTGGCGATCGGGGAAGAACACGGGATCTATATCACCGAGGACCGGCCGCTTGCCCGGGGGCTGTTTGAGGCGGTGGAGATCGATATGGAGATTCCTGCCCAGTTTTATCAGGCAGTTGCAGCGATACTGGCAGTGGTTTATAATATGAGAAAGAGGAAGCACACATCCAAATAGGCTGTGTTTGGAGTGTATGAGGAAACCGCCCTCCCAGGGAGGGAAGCAGCGGACAGGAGTTCATATGGTTATTCTGGAAAATGTAGAGAAAAGGTATGCGGATGAGGCGGCGCTTAATGGGATCAGCCTTCATATTAAAAAGGGAGAGT
This sequence comes from Faecalicatena sp., assembly GCF_058819085.1. Classification (NCBI taxonomy): domain Bacteria; kingdom Bacillati; phylum Bacillota; class Clostridia; order Lachnospirales; family Lachnospiraceae; genus Faecalicatena; species Faecalicatena sp. The sequence goes on along the minus strand of NZ_JBZUUL010000018.1, from coordinate 116,360 downwards.
TTGTCTTTTTGACCGGGCAGAGCGGTGCAGGGAAGACGACTCTGATCAATCTGCTGTTAAAGGATCTGGAACCGGACAGAGGGAGGATCGTCGTGAACGGGGTTGACCTGGGAAAGGTGACTCCCCATTATCTATACCGATACCGCCGTATCCTCGGGGTGGTATTCCAGGATTTCCGGCTGATCCCAGAGTGGACGGTTTATGAGAATATTGCCTTTGCACAGCGCGTGCTGGGTGTGACCTCCCATAGTATCTCCAGGCATGTGAAGGAAGTCCTTGCCATGGTAGGGCTGGAGGATAAGGCCAAGAGCCATCCAGACCAGCTGTCCGGCGGTGAGATGCAGCGTGTGGCAATCGCCAGGGCGGTCATTAATAAGCCATACATCCTTCTGGCAGATGAGCCGACCAGGAATTTGGACAGGCTGAACGCGATCGAGATCATCAAGATCATGGAGAGGATCAATCAGACAGGGACAACCGTGGTCGTGGCTACCCACAACCGGGAGATCGTGAATGCACTTGGCAAGAGAGTGGTGACGCTGGAGAATGGAAGGGTGATCAATGACTGTGAGCATGGGAGATATATGTGCCAGGAGGCCGAAGAAGAACATATGGGAATGAATGGCACACTCATAGAATAAGAAGAATGGGAGGCGGCAGGATGACAAGACATATCAGAGATCTGTTTAAAAAGCAGTGGTTCCGTATTCTATGCTATGGCCTGCTGCTTGGGCTTTTATGCCAGGTCTACATCTCTCCATTTACTTATACAAGCTATGTGGTATCACTGGGTACACCTGCTGTGAATACCCTTCTTTTATTTCAGCCGGAATTTCCGGTCCTGCCTCTGATGACAGTGATGTCAGCAACAGCATGTCTGTTGAGGGGGACTGTGGGAGCCGCGGGGGATGCGGGATTTATGTCGATGTTCCTTCCGGCCCTTTTTTATTATGGGATATACAGCATTCTGATGAGCATTTGGTTTTATATTTCAAACCACAGCCAGAAGTTCCGGCTGATGATGGGAATGATCTTCTGCGACTGTGCGGCGAATGCGGTACAGCTTGCTCTGATGGGACATCCGGAGGGAAAGGCTGTCATATATTCCGTGCTGATCGCTGTGATACGCGGGGCCTTTGTCTGGATGGTATACTGGATGTATGAGTGGGAGCATCTCTATCTCAGGAAGAAGGAGCATCAGAGCCATTATGCACAGCTCAATCAGATCGTGACGGATATTTATGCGGAGTCCTTCTATCTGAAAAAATCCATGGAGGATCTAAATGAACTGACAAGGAAGAGCCATCAGCTTTATGAGGATCTGGAAAGCAGAGGGCAGGACGGACAGCCTGCTTTAGATATCGCCAGGGAGGCACATGAAATCCGAAAGGATTATCAGAGGGTTGCGGAGGGATTTGCTGCCCTGATCCATGAGCATGAGGAGAAAAGCATGAAGCTGTCGGCTGTTTTTCGTATCATAGAGGATAACACGAAGCGCCAAATGACACAGCGGGGGAAAAAACTTGCTTTTAAGGTGCGCTGCCAGACGGAGCTGCAGGTCCAGCATTATTATGATCTTTTTACCATTTTAAATAATTTACTTGTCAACAGTATGGATGCCTGTGAGGAGGGAGGGCAGATCTGCCTTTCTGCGGAGCGGCAGGCGGAGCTGCTTGTGCTCACAGTCACAGACAATGGCTGCGGGATCGATCCTGATATGCAGGAGTATATCTGGGGAGCCGGATTTTCCACAAAATATGATAAAGAGACCGGGCAGATGTCAACCGGGATCGGACTCTGTCATGTAGCGAATATCATCCGGCATCTCGGCGGGACAGTGGAAGTAAAGAGCCGTCCGGGGGAAGGCAGTGAGTTTCAGATCAAGCTGCCAATAGCCGCGTTATAGATCAAAGAAAAAGGATCAGGAGGGAAAGATGTGAAACCTTCTATATTTATTGTAGATGATGACAAAAACATACAGAAGATGCTTGAATTTTTTATCAGGAAAGAAGATCTGGGGACGATCGCGGGAATCCAGGATTCAGGGGCAGATGCGGCGGAGGAGATTCTTTTTGTACAGCCGGATATCGTGCTTTTAGATCTGCTGCTGCCCGGAAAGGATGGAATTCATGTTTTGGAGGAGATCACGCAGGGCGGTTTTCAGGGGAAGGTCATCATGATCTCCCAGGTGGACGATGCACAGATGATGGAAAAAGCGTATGAAAGAGGCATTATGTTCTATATTAATAAGCCGTTGAATGCGATCGAGGTTGTCAGTGTCATCTCCAATGTGGCAAAGCTGGTACATCTCCAGAAGTCAATGGATACGATCCAGGGAGCGTTGCTTGGGATCCAGGCAGTTCCGTCCGTGAATCAAAATGTACTTGGAGAACGGTTTCGGAAGATCTGTTCTGATATCGGGATCTGGGGAATGAAGGGGATCGACGAGCTTCGTAAGATCATTTACATGATCCTGGAATATCAGAAAGCGGAAAAGCCCTATCAGATGAAAGATATTTATGAAAAGGTTGCAGGAGAGCTGTACGGTATGGAGCAGCTTGCTTCTAATAAGAAAGCATTGGAGCAGCGGGTGCGCAGGATTATGCTGAAAGCCCTGGATAATATCGCTCAGATGGGAGCTGAGGATTATTATGACCCGGTATTTGCAGATTACGCAAATCTCTTGTTTGATTTTGGACAGGTGAGGGCCAGGATGCGGTACCTCAAGGATCCGGCAGCAGAGCAGGGACGGATCAGTTCGAAGAAGTTTATCGAAGGCTTTCTGCTTCGGATGACAGCATCATAAACAAAAATGTTATCATAAAGCATAGTTTCAAGAATCAGAAAAGAGTCTTACTTTGTAAGATCATATCGAAAACGAGTGACATGCTTCTTCCTTTTTCAACAAAGGGACAGTGTTATAATCCTTGTGGCAGGGAATCAGACAAACCTGACAAGCCCATAAGGAGGAAGAGTATATGTACAAAAAAAAGAGGATCACAGCGGCGGTTGTGACGGCAGTTCTGCTGGCGGTGCTGGGAGGCTGTGCCGGCAAGTTTAATGCAGCCGGATATACGAAGGCACTTTTGGATGTCACGTATAAGAATGAAACAAAGCAGTACATGGAACTGACAGGTTCCACAAAAGAGGCGGCGGACGAAATATTTACAAAGAGTCTGGATATCACGATGGAGGATTATGAAAAATTAAATCTGCCGGATGAACTTCAAAAGAATTACAGGCAGTTGTTCACAGACCTGATGAAAAGTGTCAGGTATACGGTAGCGGAGGCGAAGGAGAAGGACAACGGGAATTTTACCGTGGATGTGTCCGTGGAGCCGATCACTATCTTTGACGATACATACACTCAGTTTCAGGAGCAGGCAAAGGCGTATGCCACACAGGTCAGCAATGATGTGATGAATGGGGCCGAAATGCCGTCAGAGGAGGAAATGCAGAATCAGATCTATGATCTCTACTACCACATCCTCAATGAAGTGGTTGAGCAGGGGCTTTCATATGGTGAGCCGGAGACGGTTACCGTACATGTCAATAAAGGAGAGGGAGACATTTATGAGATTCCGGGGGAGGATATGAAAGCGCTGGATGATAAGATGCTGTCCCGGAAGGTACTCCAATAGAATGACATGAGAAACTGGCCAGTATATAGTTCTGGAAACAGCACGTGTTAAAAAAATATCAAAAGGATAAGATCTTTCTTTATTTCTGTGTGATTAAATGGTATAATCGTCCTAATAGGACAGGTTTTCTTAAAGGGCCTGCCAATCATAATGAGGAGGAAAGACTTATGAACAAAAGAAAAGGAATCGCAGCGGTTTTATTGTTTGTCATGGCGCTGACTTTGTTAGGAGGCTGCGCAAAGAAGTTTGATGCAAGCGGGTACACCAAATCAATCCTGGATCTCTGCTATAAGGGGGAGACAAAGGAGTACATGAAGCTTACCGAGTCCACGAAGGAAGAGGCAGAGGCTGTTTATTCGGAAAATCTGGACTATATGGTAGAGGAATTTTCACAGTGGGATTTATCCGACGATATCTTAAAGAAGTACAGGGACTTTTTTGCAGATCTGAACAAAAATGTGAAGTATACAGTAGGAGAGGCCAAGGAAGATAAAAAGGGTAATTTTACAGTGGAGGTAACTGTAGAGCCGATCCTGAACCTGGCAGAGACTTATACTACTTTTATGGAAAAGATCCAGGAGTATACAGAGCAATTGCAGGCGGATGTGCAGAATGGCGGGGCTATTCCGACAGAGGAAGAGATCTTAAATAAAGAGGTTGAAATGTATTATGACGTTCTTCGGGAATCTTTAGACGCAGGGGTACATTATGGTGAGGCACAGACCATTACGGTACATGTAGAGTTAAACAAGGATAAGGTATATGAGATCCCGGAAGCAGATTTCAGGGCACTGGATGCACTGACATTGTCAACGGATATCGGAGAATAGGCTGAGGATCAATTGGAAACGGGTCAGTTTGAAACGTAAAAAATAGAATATAAATAAAAAGTAACCGGAATTTTCTGAAAGAAAATTCCGGTTACTCTTTGTTATAATAAATAGCAGGGGATGAGAGAATCGAACTCCCACCAAAGGTTTTGGAGACCCCTATCATACCATTTGACCAATCCCCTATAGATGTTTGTGTGACTCAGTTATCAGTCACTTGATTATTATACTCATAGGGGGTCTATTTGTCAATAAGAAATATTCATTTTTTTACATTTTTTTCGAGATTTTAGAAAAATAAGATTCCGTGTTCATAAAAAGCTTATAGATAGGGGCATTTTTCGGAAAGAAGCAACGTTGAATTGTGCAAATTTAACAAATGAGAAGGTACTAAAATGGGTATAATGCCATGTTGAAAGAAAAAACTTTGAAAGAACTTTCAATAGAATTGTCATCTATTGAAATTAAAAACATTGAAGATTATACTGATAACAGATCAAGCAAGGAGGATGAAAGAGATGAATGAACGTGTAGAACAGTTAAAAGGTAAACTGATCGTATCCTGTCAGGCACTTCCTCATGAGCCGCTGCACTCTTCCTTTATTATGGGAAGAATGGCACTGGCTGCAAAGGAAGGCGGTGCATCCGGTATCCGAGCAAACACGAAGGAAGATATTGCAGAGATCAAGTCCCAGGTTGACCTTCCGGTCATTGGTATCGTGAAACGCGACTATGAGGGCAGTAAGGTTTATATTACGCCTACGATGAAGGAGATCGATGAGCTGATGGAAGTAAAACCGGAGATCATCGCTATGGATGCGACGATTGACCGCCGGCCGGGGGATAAGAGCCTGGACGAATTTTTTGCAGAGGTAAAGGCAAAGTGCCCGGATCAGCTTTTTATGGCTGACTGCTCTACTGTGGAGGAGGCAGTTCATGCAGATGAGATCGGCTTTGATTTCATCGGGACAACAATGGTTGGATATACTGATCAGAGCAAAGACTTAAAGATAGAAGAAAACGATTTTGAAATCCTGCGGACGATCGTTTCTAAGGTAAAACATCCGGTGATCGCAGAGGGGAATGTGAATACACCAGAGAAGGCGAGACGTGTGATCGAACTTGGAGCATTTGCGGTAGTGGTCGGCTCCATCATCACAAGGCCGCAGCTTATCACAAAATCTTTCGCAGAAGCATTGGATTAGGTATAAGTCATTGGAAGAGGTAACAATTGTCAGTATATTCATATAAGAAAAGGAGAATGTATCATGAGAAACTTGGAAAAGTACAAAGGCGTTATCCCGGCATTTTACGCATGCTATGACAAAGAAGGAAAAATCAGCCCGGAAGGAGTGCAGGCACTGACACGCTACTTCATCGAAAAAGGAGTAAAGGGTGTTTATGTAAATGGTTCCTCAGGAGAGTGTATTTATCAGAGTGTTGAGGACAAGAAGGTAGTTTTGGAAAATGTAATGAAGGAAGCGAAAGGGAAGCTGACTGTCATCGCCCACGTTGCCTGCAACAACACAGAGGACAGCAGGGAGCTGGCGGCACATGCAGAAAGCCTTGGGGTAGATGCCATCGCCGCGATCCCGCCGATCTATTTCCACCTGCCTGAGTATGCTATCGCACAGTATTGGAATGATATCAGCGATGCAGCTCCTAACACAGACTTTGTCATCTACAATATTCCTCAGCTGGCAGGGGTTGCTCTGACTATGAGCCTGTTTGCAGAGATGAGAAAGAATCCAAGAGTCATCGGTGTGAAGAACTCTTCCATGCCGGTACAGGATATCCAGATGTTCAAGGATGCAGCAGGAGAGGACTATGTGATCTTCAACGGACCGGACGAGCAGTTCATGAGCGGCCGTGTGATCGGTGCAGAGGGCGCCATTGGCGGAACCTATGGTGCAATGCCGGAATTATTCTTGAAGCTGGACGAACACGTAAGAGCAGGCAGAATGGAGGAAGCAAGAGAGCTGCAGTATGCCATCAACTCCATCATCTACAAGATGTGCTCAGGACACGGAAATATGTATGGTGTGATCAAGGCAATCTTAAAGATCAACGAAGGACTGGAGCTCGGCGGAGTACACAGACCGCTGCCGTCCCTGATCGATTCAGATATGCCGATCGTGGAAGAAGCAGCAAAGATGATCCGCGATGCAAAAGCGAAATATCTGTAAGATAGAAAAAGGAATTATGAGAGAAAACGATAGGAGGAAGATGATATGCAAGGCTTCACAGTCATTGACTTAATCATTTTGATTGTATATCTGGCAGCAGTTTTATTTGCCGGACTTCATTTCGCAAAAAAGGAAATGAAGGGAAAAGAGTATTTTAAAGGGGACGGAACGGTGCCGTGGTGGGTGACTTCCGTATCTATTTTCGCAACATTATTGAGTCCGATTTCTTTCCTGTCGCTGGCAGGAAACTCATATGCAGGAACGTGGATCATGTGGTTCGCTCAGTTAGGTATGCTTGTGGCGATCCCGCTGACGATCAAGTTTTTCCTGCCGATCTACAGTAAATTGGACATTGATACGGCGTACCATTATCTGGAGCTTCGTTTCGGAAGCAAGGGACTGCGTGTTCTGGGTGCGGTGATGTTCATTATTTATCAGGTCGGACGTATGTCCATCATTATGTATCTGCCATGTATGGTACTGTCAAATCTGATGGGGATCAACGTCAATATCCTGATCATCATCATGGGTATCATTGCAATTATTTATTCCTACACAGGCGGATTGAAATCCGTACTCTGGACAGACTTCATCCAGGGATCCGTCCTTTTGATCGGTGTTACTTTTGCATTGGTATTCCTCTTGTCACACATCGATGGAGGGCTCGGGGCAGTATTTGCATCCTTTACAGCAGAGCATAAGTTCCTGGCAGTGGATCAGCCGCTCTTTAACCCGAACATTTTCAAAGACAGTGTATTTATCCTGATCGTAGGTGCAGGTCTTAACACAATGGGATCTTATGTATCCAGCCAGGATATTGTACAGCGTTTTACCACAACAACAGATACAAAGAAACTGAATAAGATGATGCTTACAAACGGAGCATTATCCATCTTCATCGCAACGGTATTCTACCTGATCGGTACAGGACTGTATGTATTCTATCAGCAGCATGCACTTCCGCCGGCAGCAGCACAGGATCAGATCTTCGCATCCTACATTGCGTTCGAGCTTCCGGTCGGTATCACAGGACTTCTGCTTGCAGCGATCTATGCCGCATCCCAGTCCACCCTGTCAACAGGCCTGAACTCCGTAGCATCCAGCTGGACACTGGACATCCAGTCCCGTCTGTCCAAGAAGGAATTAAGCTTTGAGAAACAGACAAAGATCGGTCAGTATGTATCCCTGATCGTAGGTATCTTCTCAATCGTAGTTGCCATGGTGCTTGCAAACGGCGGAGTCAAATCTGCATACGAGTGGTTTAACGGATTCATGGGACTCGTACTTGGTATCCTGGTAGGAACATTTATCCTGGGAGCATTTACAAAGATTGCCAATACATTTGGAGCTACCCTGGCATTTATCGCAGCAACCATCGTGATCGTCAGCGTGAAGTATTTCACACCGGCAGGAAGTGTTACGATCTGGTCCTACTCAGTGATCACCATTACGGTATCACTTGTGGTCGGTATCCCGGCCAGTCTGATCTGGAGAAAGATCAAGGGAGATACTTCTGTACCGGCACCGAATACAACGATCTACAAGGACTGATCAGAGGTATAAAACATATATAAGATATCAGCGGGCCGCAGGCTGGAAAAGATTCCGGTCCTGCGGCTTCAAGAAAGGATTGTGGGCTATGATTTTTGGAAATATCCGAAATTTAAGCGAGTATAGTTTTCTGGACAGTCAGATCCAGGAATGCTTTGCTTTTGCAAAAGAACATGATTTACTGTCATTTGAAAAGGGAACACATGAAATAGACGGGGACAGGCTGTTTGTGAATATCGTGGAGTACACTACCACGACACCGGAGGAACGTTTCTGGGAGGCACACAGACAGTACCTGGATATCCACGTCATGCTGGACGGGCCGGAACAGATCGATGTCAACTTCATTGAGAATATGGAACAGAAGGAATTCCAGCCGGAGGGGGATTTCCTGCCTCTGGAGGGAGAGCCGAACAGCCATGTCGTATTGAATGAAGGAGATTTCCTTGTGTGCTATCCGCATGATGCACACCGTACGGCTGTCAAAGTGAAAGAGCCAAAAGCGATAAAAAAAGCGATTTTCAAAGTTCGGATTCAGTAGTACAATAATAGAAAGAGGGTCAGGCACCTGGCTGGGTGTGTTTGGTGATAAGGAGACTTTGATCATCAGATATACTGCCGGAGTCTGGCCTTTTCGACATGAAGGGAGCGGGTGATATGACATTCGAAAATGCAAAGGAGGCTGCAGCAGTGAAAAAATATGTGAGTATTGATATCGGAGGCACTGCGATCAAGTACGGGATCATTACTGGCACAGGGAAGATCTTAAGCCGCAGCGAGATGCGTACAGAGGCCCAGAAGGGCGGGCCGTCTATTCTGGAAAAGGCGGTCGGAATCGTACGGGAATTAAAGAACGGGGAAGAGATCAGCGGGATCTGTATCTCCACGGCGGGGATGGTGGATACTGAAAAAGGAGAGATCTTCTATGCTGCTCCTCTGATTCCCAATTATGCCGGGACAAAGTTTAAGGAGGTCATGGAGGAAACCTTTGGTATCCCCTGTGAGGTGGAGAACGATGTGAACTGTGCAGGTCTGGCAGAGAGTGTGTCAGGTGCGGCAAAGGGAAGTACAAGTACTCTGATGCTGACCATCGGGACCGGGATCGGCGGATGCATCGTGCTGGACGGGAAGGTTTTCCATGGATATAGCAACAGCGCGTGCGAGGTAGGCTATATGCATATGTTTGACAGTGATTTTCAGACCCTTGGTGCTGCCAGTATTCTGACAAAGAAGGTGGCGGAGAGAAAAGGAGAGCCGGTGCATTTCTGGAATGGCTATCACATTTTTGAAGAGGCAAAGGCCGGCAATGAGATCTGTATTCAGGCGATCGATGAGATGGTCGATATTCTCGGCAGGGGAATCGCGAATATCTGCTATGTATTAAACCCGCAGACGGTTGTATTAGGCGGCGGGATCATGGCCCAGGAGGCCTATCTGAAGGAGAGGATCGAGGCGGCAGCAGCCAAATATCTCGTGCCCAGTATTGCGTCTCATACTACGATCAAGTTTGCCCGGCATAGAAATGATGCAGGAATGTTGGGAGCATTCTACCATTTTGTGGAAAAGCGTGGTAATATAGAAAAGTAAAAAGACAAAGCTGTGGTATGTCAAATTGAGAGGGGACAGCCTTGTTGCGGCCGGGATTATAAGTTCTAAGATAGGATTGGTGGGTTATGGAGTATTACATGAAGTCCGTAGTACCGATTATTGAGTCGAATTATGATAACTTTACAACGGTAGAGAAAAGTATCGCAGATTTCTTTATCCAGAACAGGAGAAAAATGGATTTCTCGGCAAAAGCAGTTGCAGAACAGCTTTTTGTTTCAGAGGCCTCTCTGTCCCGTTTTGCAAAGAAATGCGGATACCGTGGGTATCGCGAGTTCGTTTATCAGTATGAGGAGACATTTGTGGAGAAACCGGAATCGATCACGGGGAATACGAGGATGGTGCTCAATGTATACCAGGAGCTGCTGAACAAGACCTACAGTCTGGTGGATGAGGCGCAGATCGCAAGGATCAGCCGTTACTTAAACCAGGCTTCCAGGGTATTTGTGTGCGGCATGGGAAGTTCGGGCCTGGCGGCAAGGGAGATGAAGCTGAGGTTCATGAGGATCGGTGTGGATATCGATTCCATACAGGACAGTGACCTGATGCGGATGCAGGCAGTTTTTCAGAACCAGGCGTGTCTTGTGTTCGGGGTCAGCATCAGCGGTGAAAGGGAGGAAGTGCTTTATCTCTTGAGGGAAGCGCATAAACGGAAGGCAAGGACAGTAATGGTGACTGCAAAGAACAGGGAGGTTTTAGAGGAATTCTGCGATGAAGTACTGCTTCTCCCTTCTTTGAAGCACTTAAACCACGGGAATGTGATCTCACCGCAGTTCCCGGTGCTGGTGATGCTTGATATTATTTATTCCTATTTTCTCGAACAGAATAAATATGAGAAGGAGACGCTCCACGATAATACGCTGCGGGCGCTCAGGGAGAGGGAAAAAAGCGAATTTGGGGACAAATTTTAAATATCCCTGTCAGATGATGCACTTTGGGGAAGGGGCATTACCTGACAGGGATATTTTTTATTCGATCCTTATGATATGCAGCGTGTTTCCTTCTACATAGAATTTCACGTTCATTCCCGCATATTTCATGCCATAGATCCGTGCCGGGTCCTCCTGATAGGATGGGCGGGGATCCTGGGCGAGCACCTTAAGAAGGGCGTCCTGGTGTTGGGCAGGGATCTGTTTTCGGATGTCCGGCGGACAGTCTATGTTTAGCTGGTAATCCTTGCGGGTGCTGCCAAAACCGCCGCGCGCATCGGGATGGCTGTCCACATAAGGCAGATAAGGCTTGATATCAAAAATAGGAGTGTCATTGAGCAGGTCGGCACCGGATACATGGAGAATGGTGCCGTATTCCTCTGTGGGTTCCAGCCTATCCAGCCTTACACAGGAGAGCCCCAGCGGGTTTGGCCTGAACGGAGAGCGGGTGGCAAACACCCCCATCCGCTGATTGCCGCCGAGGCGGGGCGGACGGACCGTGGGAGACCAGTCCTTACGGACGGCCTTGGAAAATCCCCAGATGAGCCAGAGATGTGAGTAGCCTTCCAGTCCTTTCAGGGCATCCGGGCTGCGGTAATCTGGCTCGAAGATGATCCTCGCTTTTAACTCCTCGATCAGTCCACTCTGGCGGGGAATCCCGAATTTTTCAGGAAAATCGCTTTGGATGCGGGCAATGGTATTGATGGTATATAAGGAATCCATGATCTATACCCCTTCTTTCTTTTTTTCATTCGGCACGAACTCGATATCGGGCAGGAGCTCAAAGTAAAAATCGGAATATTTCTTTGCGAGTGCCTGGATACAGAAATTCTGTACGATCTTAAACCGGCTGATGGAGACTTCATCCCTGTCAAATGTGATATAGACGCTGATCCACAGCTTGCGTCCGGTGCGGACGATGTCATAGTACAGCTTTTCATAACCGTAGGCTTCCAGGATCGGCTCCACGGTCTCCTTGATCTCCTCCACAGTCTCTTCCTCCGGCGGCAGCAGGAAGAGATCCCTCAGCCCGGAGATCACCGCCCTGATCGGAGTCGGGATCATGAAAATGGACAGGACAACAGTGATGAGCTGATCCAGATAAGGGATGATGCCTTTCAAAGGCCCGAAAGGAATCACAACGGGCAGGAAAAAGGCAACGGCCATACCAAGGGACGCCACACTGTCGATCTGCCACCCGTTCATCTCCATCTCTACCAGATGGGAGTTCATTACTTTATTTTTTCTGCGCAGGTAAATGGACACTGCGACACCGAGGATACAGGCAGCCAGTTCAAACCAGGCGATCGTTCCGAAGGAGACTGTGCGCCCGCCGTGGAGCATGATATCGATGTTATTAAAGATCAATCCGATGGTAACGGCGGCCATTGTTACTCCCTTGACCACAACGAACATGGATTCGATCTGCATATAGCCAAAGGGATGTTTCTCATTGGATGGCTGATAGAGCAGAGGGATCAGAAATATGGACGGCAGGAGCATGAAAAACTCGACGCCGTCATATACTGCATCCAGCAGCACGGCCTGGGAGCTGGTGTACACGGCCATGACAAGCTCCAGGATAACGAACACAATGTTTCCGTAAAGTGAAACAGTCATGGCAGATTTTTCTTTTTTCTGAGCTTTTGCACCGACGTGCATAAAATAGACCTCCTAAATGATTCGTTTGTTCTAAAAGTCTATTTTACGATATTTCCAGTGAATTGACAAGCCGAGGTATGGAGCCTGCTTTTCCTTTTGTTTTGCAGGGAAAGTGTGTATAATAGAAGAAACTGGTAAAAACAGACAGTACGAAAAACAGCGATCCAAAGGATCACATGAAGGAGTGAATGATATGAAACAGGTTACGTTGGGAACAACGGGGATCACGGTACCCCAGAATGGGTTTGGAGCACTTCCGATCCAGCGGGTGGATCTGGAGCAGGCAGTCAAGATATTGAGAAGGGCTTATGAGGGCGGTATGACTTTCTTTGACACCGCGAGAGCGTACAGTGACAGCGAGGAAAAGCTGGGACATGCTTTTGAGGAGATCCGCGAGAAGATATACATAGCAAGCAAGACAATGGCCCGTTCACCAGAAGAGTTTAAAAGTCAGCTTGAGACCTCTTTGAAGCTGTTGAAAACAGACTATATCGATATCTATCAATTCCATTGTGTAGATGTGTGTTACCGGCCGGGAGATGGGACGGGAATGTATGAGTGTATGCTGGAAGCGAAAGAGCAGGGGAAGATCAGGCACATCGGTGTGACGGCGCATAAGCTGGAGGTGGCAAAGGAATGTGTGGAATCCGGGCTGTATGAGACGCTGCAGTATCCCTTAAGTTATCTGTCGGCGGAGAAAGAAGTGAATCTGGTCAAGATGTGCCGGGAGAAAAATATGGGATTTATCGCTATGAAGGGACTGGCAGGAGGATTGATCAACCATTCGAAAGCGGCATTTGCCTATATGTCACAGTTTGATAATGTGGTGCCGATATGGGGCGTGCAGAGAATGGAGGAGCTTGAGGAATGGCTGGCTTATATGACAGATGCACCGCAGCTGGACGATGAGATCCTTACGTTTATCGAGAAGGAGAAAAAGGAGCTGAACGGAGATTTCTGCCGCGGATGTGGGTATTGTATGCCATGTCCGGCGGGGATTCAGATCAACAACTGTGCAAGGATGTCACTGATGGTTAGGCGGGCCCCGTCTGCAGGCTGGCTGGGAGAAGAGTGGCAGGAGAATATGAAGAAGATCGAGGACTGCATAAACTGTGGACAGTGCAGGAAGAAGTGTCCTTATGAACTGAACACACCGGAACTTTTGAGAAAGAATTACGAAGATTATAAAAGGATCTTAGCGGGTGAGGTTACGGTATAGTGCTGCAGCCATTTTTTCTATCCTGGCTATTAATTGTTATTTTTCGGCCAGGTCAGCGGAACAGCAGTAATTTTCTACTTTTGATACGAAGATCAGCCAGGTCCTTTACCGTGTGAAAAGAGAAAAGAAGGGGACTTTAGGGTTTTGGTTTGATTCCATCGAAATCCTATAGTATAATTTAAGGAAAACAAATGAATCGAGGTTTATCATGGAAAATAATTATCAGATCCAGGTCAGGAAGATGCAGAAGCTTGACCAAACATATGTAGCTTTCAGTCAGGGAACCAGAATGCCCTTCATTACATGCGATGAGGAGTCTTTTAACGATCAGATCTGGGTATTCACTACGGAAGATAAGGCAAAAGAGTTCGGAGAAAAACGAAGAGATGAGATGAAAGATATCCTGATGGTGGTGCGTCTGGAGAATAAACAGCTCCTCGGGTTCTATAGCGGGCTTTATCTGCTGGGAGTCAATGAGATCGTGTTTGTGGAGGAAGAGCAGACCACGAAGATCTTATTGGAGCAGCTGGTCAAGGCACCGGATCATTCGAAGCTTCCGAAGGAAAAACAGCCTCTTATGAATCCCCAGATGCAGTTGACCGGGTTGTATTTTATGCAGGAGCTGCTTAGGGCAGTGCCTAATAATGAGAAGCCGAAGCTGCCCGAGCTGGAGGAGGAGATGGTGGTGAACCTGATCCGTTCCAAGTTCTTCATGCCGATCGAGGTCGAAGGAGAGACCATACGGCCGGATGGATCTAATATTAAGATCCCGTGTGTGAAGAATAAGGAAGATAAGATGTTCCAGCCGATCTTTACAGATTACAGCGAATTCCAGAAGTTCAACAAGGAAGGGAAGTTTAAGGCGAACATCATAGAGTTTGTGAATATCGAGAAGGTACTGGGAAAGAGTGTTGAGGGAGTTGTTGTGAATCCTCAGGGAATGAATACGGTGATCGCAAAAAGTATGATCCCGAATCTTTTGAACCGCTTTGCAAAAGGATAGAGAATAACTTACTGATAAAGTCTGCGGAGGAAAACATGGAGATTAGAATGGCATTAATGGAGGACTTAGATGCGGTCACGCTTGTTGAGTCCCAATGCTTTCCGGAAGCGGAGGCTGCTAAAAGGGAAGACTTTGCACACAGACTGTCTGTGTACCCGGATCATTACTGGCTGCTTGTTGACGGCAGCGAGATCATCGGGTTTGTGAACGGGATGGTGACGAATGAAAAAGACCTGCGTGACGAGATGTATGAGAATGCCGGCCTTCATGATGAAAAGGGAAAATGGCAGATGATATTTGGACTGGATGTGATCCCGCCTTATCGAAGACAGGGCTGTGCAGGGATGCTTTTAAAGCAGATGATCGAGGATGCTAAGGCTCATCACAGGTCCGGAGTGGTACTCACCTGCAAGGAACAGCTGGTGCATTATTATGCAAGGTTCGGGTTTGTGGATGAGGGTGTCTCGGATTCCTCTCATGGAGGTGTCGTCTGGCATCAGATGCGGCTGGTATTGTGATAAAGTACTTTTTCCGTATGCAGGGATCTATGTTTACTGTGGATCGAAATATCGAACAAATTCAAAGTTATTTGAACGTTTTCCACTATCATCCGGGATCAGAAAAGGTATATGATGGATGCAGAGAAGGTTTGAAGGATGACAGGAGGAAGTAAGAATGTTAGTAACTTTGAAGGAAATATTAAACTTATGTGAGGCAAGGGGTTGCGCAGCAGGCTCTTTTAATACTCCGAATCTGGAGTCCATCATGGCTGTCATTGGTGCGGCGGAGGAGCTGAACGTTCCGGTGATCATCCAGCATGCGCAGGCGCACGAGTCCATCATGCCTCTGGATACGATCGGACCGATCATGCTGGAACTGGCAAAGCGCGCCAGGGTGCCGGTGGCTGTACATATGGATCACGGTGAGACGGTGGAATACGTGTACCGCGCTCTGGAGATGGGCTTTACTTCCGTGATGTATGATGGATCTACCCTTTCCTTTGAAGAAAATGCGGCGAACACGCAGCTGGTCGTTTCTATGGCGAAGCGGACGGGGGCATCCGTGGAGGCCGAGATCGGATGTATGGGAAGGAGAGAGACAGGAGCAGGAACTGCCCAGGCGGAGAAAGACCCGGAGAAGATCTATACGGATCCGGACCAGGCAAAGAAGTTTGTGGAGATGACAGGGATCGATGCACTGGCCTGCTCTTTTGGGACAACCCATGGAGTCTATATCAGTGAACCGAAGCTGGATTTTAGCGTGGTGGAGAATGTCAGGAAAAAGGCACATATCCCGGTTGTTATGCACGGCGGTTCCGGCGTGAGCAGAGAAGATTTCAGGACAGCTATCTCAAAGGGCGTGCGGAAGGTGAATTATTATACCTACATGGCGATCGCAGGCGGCGAGACTGTGGCAGATCAGTTTCGGATGGGCTGTATTCCGGTCGAGAAGAATGGGAAGAAGTATAAGTACTGCTACTCCTTAGTGGAGAGTGGTAAGGATACCCCGATCATGTATCATGATATTGTGCAGTGGGGAACACAGGCAATGAAAGAAAACTGCAAAAAAGCAATGGAAATATTTTCAATGAAATAAAAAAGTGTACAGGAGAGCGTTCCGAAATGGGTTGCTCTCCTGTTTTTTCGTTATGACCTTTATAAACGGTGACATCTTTTTAGCGATGGCTTCTTTTTAGCAATGGATTTTTCAAAGAAGCAGCTCTTTTAGCAGTGGCTTACAGGAAGTCTTTCCGGCTGGACTGACGATACTGTTTTGGTGACATACCGGCCAGGCGTTTGAAGATCGTAATAAAGTAATTATAGTCATTAAAGCCGCATGCGGATGCGATCTCGCTGATATTCATCTCCGGGTGGGTGGCAAGAAGCGATTTGGCATTCTCGATGCGGAGGGTTCGGATATGGGCGGCGATCCCTGTCCCGTAGTTCTGGTCTGCGATCTCGTAAAGGGAGGTCTTTCCAATCTTGAAATGCTCGCAGATGGACCTCACGTCGATGTCCTCGGTGTAATGCTCCATGATATATTCGTCGATCAGCACGGGCAGCTCTTTTTGACCCAGGATCGCCATCCGTTCCAGGCAGAGGTAGGATGCAACAGCCTGCAGGATGTGGGAGGCAGATTCGATATAGTTTTCTGAGATCACGGGACGTTCCCAGCAGGCTTCTTTTAATTCGCCCATATCAACATGATAGCCTTTGCACAATTCTTTGATGATCTTCCAGCCCTCCTCGTGGGAGGAATAGGAAAAGACATGTCCAAACAATAAGTATCCGATCACGAGATTGCCCATGTAAAGCGGAGCGATGCTCTCTGTCAGACCCGCATGGCAGCGGTAGGTGTAGGAGGTATGCTGCCTGGATGCAGTCTCGCAGGCAATGGCATCACAGCGGCGGCACTCCTTTCCTGCATTTTCATCTGTACGCAGAAGCTGGCAGAAGGGAGCGATCTGCTCCGGGTAGGAGGCGAGCTCGCGGAAGGTCTCATCAAATACGGTGATCCGGATCTGTGTGATCGTAAAAAAGTCTTTCAAAAGTGAATTCAGCTTGGTCAGATTAAAGGTTGAAATCATGGGTCTCCTCCTTTTTAATGAATCATAATCACTGTGGGGCGCACCGCACGGGGGATTTTGGTATCATCATATCATAGCGGCGAACAAATTCAAAGAAAAAAGAACAGAATACTATATATTTATATTGAGCTGTTTCGGTACAATAAAGATAACGTAAACGTATGTACATATTGTAATATCAGGAGGAAAAAAGGATGAAGAAAATGACATTTGCCTTATGTTTTTGTAATCGCGGATTTATGCCGGGAGAGTTGATCTACGGAGCAAGGGAGGATATGATCAAGGCTGTGACAGATGCCGGATATGATTATATCGCTATGGATGCAGAGCTTACCAGATACGGCGGTGTGGAGACCAGGGAAGAAGGGCTTTTATATGCAAACTGGCTGAAAGAACATGACGGGGAGTATGACGGAGTGATCTTCTCTATGCCGATCTTTGCAGATGAAAATGGAGCCATCACAGCACTTCGGGATGCAGGGGTTCCGATCCTGATGCAGGCATACCCGGATGAGATCGGAAAAATGGACTTTGCACATAGAAGAGATGCATACTGCGGCAAATTTTCCGTTACGGATGTGTTCACCCAATATCAGGTTCCGTTTACTGTGATGAAGCCTCATGTGGTACATCCGCTGTCCCCTGCTTTTGCGGAAAATCTCAAAGATTTTGCGGCTGTCTGCCGTGTGGTAAATGGGATGAAGCGCTTCAATGTAGGCTGCATCGGAGCAAGGACAACGGCGTTTAAGACGGTCCGGTTTGATGAGATCGCATTGCAGAAATATGGAATCAATGTGGAGTCCTTCGACCTTTCCGAGGTATTTTTCAAGGTAGGGCAGAAGGCGGATGATGACGAGGCAGTTGAGGCGAAGATCGACCGGCTGAAAAATTATACAGACTTTTCTAAAGTGCCTCAAAGTAATATGCTCACACTTGCAAAGCTGGCGGTTGTGATCGACGAATATATTGAGGAATACCAGTTAGACGCCCTGACACTGCGCTGCTGGAATGAGATGGAGACGGTTTTACGCATCTGTCCATGTGTATTGCTCAGTGAGCTGAACGACAGAGGAATCACGGCATCCTGTGAGATCGACATGTGCTCCGCCCTGACCATGCGTGCCATGAGTCTGGCAAGCGAAAATCCGACGACGGTTCTGGATTGGAACAATAATTACGGTGATGATGAAAACAAGGTGATCCTCTTCCACTGCGGTCCGGTTCCGCAGACATTGATGGCAGGAAAAGGAACTGTGACAGAGCATAAGATGTTTGCAAAGGGCGATCCGGGTTCCGGATGGGGAAGCAACGAAGGAAGGATCAGGCCATTTGACATGACCTTCTCCAACTGCCAGACAAAAGACGGGAAGATCATCGTATATGCGAGTGAGGCGAGATTCACGGACGATCCGATCGAGGAGAGCTTCTTCGGATGCGGCGGTGTTGCTGAGATCCCGGATCTGCAGGAGAAGCTGATCAGGCTTGCACGGGGAGGCTTCAAACACCATACCTCTGTGGGCATGGGGCATATGAAGGAGATCCTGAAGGAAGCATTTACAACTTATCTGCACTATGACTGGGTAGAGATTGACCGATAGGTCCAGAGGGGAAGAATATGAAGATCGTAGGTTTAGATATAGGGACGACGGGCTGCAAGCTGACAGTATTTGACTCGAATGGCAGATACCTGGATAAGGCATACCGGGATTACCCGGCTGCCCGTCATAAGAGTGAGCATGAGATTGATGCCGGGACGATCCTGGCGGGGGTTCTGGAAGTGATGAAGGAAATGGCCGCTCAGTATCCGGATATAGCGGGAATCGGCGTGACCAGCTTCGGAGAGACTTTTGTGCTGGCGGATGAGAAAGGCAGTCCGCTGCATCTGGCCATGCTCTATACAGATCCCCGCGGGGCCAGGGAATGTGAAGAGCTGATCGAAAAGATCGGCGGGATGAATATCGCGTCTATCACAGGAGTGAAGCCACATGTTATGTACAGTATTTCGAAGCTCATGTGGATGAAACGGCACAAACCGGAAATATATCAAAAGGCAGAGCATATTTTTCTGATGGAGGATTATGTGGTGTTTCATCTGACAGGAACCGCCCAGATCGATTACTCTCTGGCCGCCAGAACGATGGCGTTTGACATCACTTCTCTGAAGTGGAGTGACGAGATCTTTGATAAGGCAGGAATCGATGTAAATCTCATGTCAAAGGCAGTGCCTGCGGGGACTTCTGCAGGGCCCATCCTTAAGGATATCGCCAGGCTTACAGGTCTTGCACCGGACACGCAGATCATCTCCATCAGCCATGATCAGGTGGCAGCAGCGGTCGGGGCAGGAGTTTTTGATTCCGCTCAGGCGGTGGATGGTGCGGGAACCGTGGAGTGCATCACACCGATCTATGACGGCCTTCCAGAGCTGGAGGTCATGTATCAAGGAAACTATGCGGTTGTGCCTTACGTCATCCCGGGGAAATATGTCTGCTATGCATTTTCCTATACAGGCGGCGCGTTGATCCAGTGGTGTGTGGATACGCTGGCTAAGAAGGAAAAGGAGCTGGCACAGGAACAGGGAATCTCTGTGAATGAGATGCTGGAGGGAACTGTAAAGGAGCCCACTGGGCTTCTGGTCCTTCCACACTTTGCCGGAGCTGCGACTCCTTATATGGATACCGGGTCAAAAGGCGTGATCGTGGGACTTACGACGGATACTTCAGTCAGTGAGATTTACCGGGCATGTATGGAAGGGGTCGTTTATGAGATGCTCCTGAATATGGAATACCTGAAAGATTCGGGAGTTCATTTCCAGATGCTCCATGCGACCGGGGGCGGTGCAAAGTCAGAGGTGTGGATGCAGATGAAGGCGGATATACTAAAGCTTCCGATCACGGCGCTCAATACCGTGGATGCTGGTACCGTGGGAAGTGCAATGCTTACCGGAATTGCAGCAGGGTGCTTCCGGGACCTGGAGGATGCGGCAGCACATATGGTAGAGAAAAAGAAGGTATATGAGCCGGATACAGAGATGCATGAGAAATATATGGAAGTTTATATGCGCTACCGTGAGTTGTACAAAGCGGTGCGGCCGTTGATATAGAAATTATTTAATTGCGAAAGAAAGGAAGTTGTGTTATGAACCCATATATAGGACATGATTCACAGATTTATGGTATCGAGGAACACAGGCTTGTCGGAGGAAAAGGGGACGGGATGCGTCTTCTGGAAGTTCATAATGGGAAAGGGCTGGAGCTGACGCTTTCCCTGGACAGATGCGCGGATATCTCAAGACTTCGGTACAGGGGGATCAATATGTCATATTTTTCACCTTGTGGTTATGCTGCTCCCGCGTACTATGACAGCACTGGTTCGAACTGGCTGAAAACATTTACGGCGGGATTTTTGACGACCTGCGGTCTTCAGGCAGTCGGGTCTCCCTGTGTAGATGAAGGGGAAGAGCTTCCGTTACATGGTACGATCGCGAATACTCCGGCAGACCATGTGTACTGGTTTGAGGAGGAGAAGCACCTGGTTGTCAGGGCGGAGATAAGGGATGAGTATCTGTTTGCCAAAAAGTACCGCCTGAACCGTGAGATCAGGGTGAGCCTTGAGGAAAATGAGTTTGTGATCAGGGATCGGATCGAGAATACCGGGAATACTGAACAGCCGTTGGAGATTCTGTATCATATGAATATGGGGTATCCGCTGCTGGATGAGGACAGCATCTTGGAGATCCCTTCTGCTGAGGTGCTGCCACGTGATGAGCATGCGGCAGAGGATCTTGAGAACTGGATGCACATCATCAAACCAGAGGCGGGCTATGTGGAGAGATGTTATTACCATAAGTTTGACAAGGAAGGAAAGGCTTCTATCTACCAGCCTAAGATCGGGCAGGGACTGGAGATCACTTTTGATCCCAAGGTGCTGGATGGATTCGTGGAATGGAAGATGATGGGAGTGCGGGATTATGTGCTTGGTCTGGAATGCGGGAACTGTTACCCGGACGGAAGGGACGTGATGCGCAGAAATGGGATGCTGAAGTTTCTAGAACCAGGGGAATTGGTGACTTATGAGGTGAAGGTGAGGGCTTACCCGGAAGAGTAAAATTTTACATTGCTGAAATCCGGGAAATTGTCTATAATGATGAAAAGGGAGGTGTATGGAATGAATTATCTGAACACACCATATCCAATGATTCATTTTAGAAAAGTACGGAATCAGAAGATTTATGTAGATAAAAGCATGATGATTAGCAGACTGAACCGGCTGATCGGTACGAATGACTGCTATGTATGCATTACCAGGCCGAGACGTTTCGGGAAGACGACGAATGCAAACATGCTGGGAGCGTATTATACAAAAGATCTGGACAGTCATGCATTATTCGATCAGCTGTCTATTGCTGCGGATCAGACTTATGAGGAACACTTAAATAAGCATCATGTTATTTATATTGATTTCAGCAGAATGCCGGATGGATGCAGTTCTTACGAAGAGTAAACGATCAGACACAGTATCTTAAGTTTATCAAGAGTCTGCTCAAAGACCAGCCATATGTAGAATTGGCATATTTGACAGGAATTCTGCCTATTGCTAAGTATTCAAGCGGATCTGAACTGAACATGTTCCGGGAATATAACTTTATGAATGACTATATTTATGAAGTATTTTTCGGGCTGAGTGAAGAGGAAGTCAGGAAACTGTGCGAGGAAAATAAGAGCGTAAGCTATGAAGAGTTAAAGTACTGGTATGATGGGGATTATCCAGTTAATGGCGAAGTAGATGTAACAAAATCAAGAAAGGAAAAGCACAATCCAGACGGAACCGGCGGTGCGGTCAAGAAATATCGTGGAAACACAAGATTTCTGCTATAATGGGTGCAGAACAGTTGACGATGGAAAGAGAGGCGGAGCCTATGTACATCAGCTACCAGCCGCTATGAGACACCCTAAAGGAGCGCGGCATGAGGAAAGAGGACTTGCGGCTTGCCGCAGGTCTGACCACCAATATGGGCAAAGGAAAGCATATTAGTATGGAAACATTACTGCGCATTTGTAATGCTTTAGATTGTAACATTTCAGACGTTATTGAGCTGAAAAAATAGACAAGGACACATAATATCAGTTATTCATAAGGAGAAAAATATAGTGGAAGAGTATTATATTAATGAATTAAATTGTCATATGAGATATAACGACTTTCCGGGAGATGATATTCCAATCTTGTTTTTTCATGGGTTGGGATGTGCAGGTTCATTTGATTATCCGCAAGTGGCAGTCCAAAGTGAACTAGAAGGTCATCGGCGAATCTTGGTAGATTTGTTGGGAGCCGGATATAGTGATAAGCCTGAAAACTTTGATTATAGTGTTCATTCACATGTATCTTATTTGAAATCTTTTGTTGATGGTTTAAACATCAATGAGTTTATCCTTTTTGGACATAGCCTAGGCGGCCCAGTGGCAATTGAACTAGCAAAACTCTGTGAAAGCCATTTGAGGGCTTTGATCCTTAGCGAATCAAATCTTGATCCAAGCAAAGAGGGTACCAGTAGCTATCAAATAGCACAGTTTTGTGAAGGAGAGTTTGTAGCAAAGAAATTTACACAATTGATAACCGAAAGCGCTCTGCATGGAAACACAATGTGGGCTGCCACATTGTCCAACTGTTCTCCTCTTGCGATATATCGCTTGTTGAAATGCGCACTTTATGGCGGTAATCCATCGTGGCGGACATTGTTATATGAACTACCAGTTCAAAAAGGATTTATTTTTGGAGAAAAATCCCTGCCAGATGGAGATTATGAGGAATTGCAACGTCATAATATTCATGTTGAAATCGTCCCAGCTGCGGGACATTCAATGGCATGGGAAAACCCGAAAGGATTGGCAAGGGCTATTTCAAAGTGCCTGAAATAAAAAGTCCTATTTTATCCATTAGTTATGAGATATCTATGGGAAAACAGCTGTTGTAGGAGTCATTCCCGCAACGGCTGTTTTCATTTTCTCTTGCGCCGGAAGTTGACCAGGCTGTTTTTAATAGCTGGAGATTTTGACAAAACTTTTTTGAATGTTTTCTGTTCATCAGGGGGCAGCTTATAAAAATCCATGCCGAGCATATTGAAAATGACTGAACTTTAACAGGCGCTTGCCATTTTCTTTTCGAGAATGACAGGCGCTTTTCTTATTTTCAGGAGGATTTAGTTGAATGTATTTGAAGCTGTCAAGCAGTCTGTTACCACCCGGCAGGCTGCCGAGCATTTCGGAATCCGGGTGAGACGGAACGGGATGTGCGTCTGTCCCTTCCATGCCGACAAAAACCCAAGCATGAAGGTTGACAGGCGCTTTCACTGTTTCGGCTGTCAGGCAGACGGGGATGTGATCGACTTTGTTTCCCGTCTGGAAGCTGTCAGCCTGTCAGCCCCAAGGAAGCCGCCCTTATGCTGGCGCAGGTGTTTTCCATCCCCTATGAGGACAAGGAGCCGCCCCGCCACAGGAAGCCCCGGAAGGAAACCCCGGAACAGCGGTTCCGCCGCATGGAGCGTTACTGCTTCCGGGTGCTGTGCGACTATCGAAACCTGCTGCGCTGCTGGAAACGGGACTATGCCCCAAGACGCCAGACGAGGATTTCTACCCACTGTTTGTGGAAGCCCTGCAAAAGCAGGACTATGTGGACTATCTGCTGGATGTGCTGTTCTCCCCGGACATGGAGGAACGGGCAGCCCTTATCATCGACTGTGGAAAGGAAGTGAGCAATCTCCGGGACTATCTGAACGGCCTTTCATGGGACGGAACCGAGCGTATCCGTACCTGTCTGCACCACTTTTTAGGAGCCGACAGCGACCAGTACACCTATGAATCCCTGCGGCTGTTCCTGCTGGGAGCCATCCACCGGGCATTTCATCCCGGCTGCAAATTTGAAGTCATGCTCTGTCTGGTGGGCGGTCAGGGAGCCGGGAAATCCACCTTTTTCCGGCTGCTGGCCGTGAAAGACGAGTGGTTTTCCGATGACCTTCGCAAGCTGGACGATGACAATGTGTACCAAGCGGGGATCCGCGCAATCATACTGGAACTGAAAATGGGAAAGTCCTGTGAAGATGCAATCACACAGATCAAGGCGAAAAATTATATTCAGAGAGTAAAAGACTGCCGGGAAGTATTGCTTGTGGGGATTAATTATACCCAAAGGGCATCCCGTAACTCATGCCCTGCGGGCGGGTCTGCGGCAAGCCGCAGATTAAGGTATGATCAGGACAAGCACCATGAGTGCCGGATAGAAAAGATTGTGACAAAACCGAGGGTATAAAGTGATACAAGGCAACTGAATATACAGTACAAAAAGGCACGTTCAGGTTGAGGAAAAGTCTCCTTCCCGAACGTGCCTTTTAGCGTAAGCGCAGCAGGAGGGATTTGAACCCCCGGAGCGTTGCCGCTCTTCTGCTTTCGAGGCAGATGCCATCAGCCAACTCGACCACTGCTGCATATGGGGCACAGTGTTTTCAACTGTGCCTCAAATATTGTAACAAATTTCTACAGGAAACTCCAGTACTTTTTACAAAAACTTCTTCTGAATTTTTCTGTTTTTCCATCTGAAAAAGATGAAACACAGGATAATCTGCACCACGGTTGAGCAGGGTGTGGCAAGTGCGATATGGAACAGGGATACCTCTGCTGCTTTACTCATCAGGTAGGAAACGGGGATTCTGACACCGAAAGCGCCGATCAGCCCCTGGATCATAACGAAGGTGGTACATCCGCACCCGTTGAAGTATCCGATAAAGCAGAACAAGAAGGATACAAGCAGAGTGTCTATGGCATAACCTTTCAGGTATTCTGCGGATGCCAGGATAACAGCACTGTCCTTTGCAAAAACTCTTGAGAGAAGATCACCATGGAAAAATGCAAAATAGCTCATGATGATGCCAAAGCAAAATGAGGTCAGCATTCCGTAGTACAGACCTCTTTTTGCGCGTTTTGGCTGTCCGGCTCCGATATTCTGTGCCACATATGCGGACATTGACTGGGTATAGGCAGAGGGCACCAGCATAATAAAGCCACAGAGCTTTTCGGCAACTCCGACCCCGGCGGAGGCGATCACACCCAGCTGGTTTACGATCGCAGTAATTGCCAGGAAGGAAATGCTCACGAGGAGATCCTGCAGTGCACAGGGGGCTCCCATCTTAATGATCCGCAGAATGATGGTTTTGTGAAAGCGGATCTGTTTCCGGGAGAAGGGGAAGATCAGCCCGCGTTTCCTTATAATCATCAGAGACAGCACAACACTGAATGCCTGGGCGAGTATGGTGGCCAGGGCCGCTCCGGCTGCACCCATCCTGAATACAGCGACAAAGAGAAGATCCAGGCCGATATTGGCGATGCAGGCAATCAAAACTGCGATCAGAGGTGTCCGGGCATCCCCCATCCCCCGGAAAATACTCCCCAGAGTATTGTAGGCGGCGATGAACAGGATTCCTGCGGAACAGATCATGACATACTGAACGGTATAGTCAAAGGCCTCCGGCGGCGCCTTTAACAGGCGGACAAAAACCGGTGCCATGACCAGCATGATACAGGTCAGAACCAGGCTGAGTGCCGCAAACAGACAGATGCCGGCGCCTACCGTGTTCCCGATCTCATCCTCCTTACGCTGTCCGAACTGCTGTCCTATGAGGATCGTAACCCCCATCGCCAGTCCGGTGATAATGACGGTCAGCGAATAGAGCACCTGGCTTCCTGTGGCAACGGCTGAAACCGATGCAGGGGAGGCAAACTGTCCTACGACAAGAAGGTCGACTGCGCCGTAAAGTGTCTGCAGGACCAGCGCGGCCATGATGGGAAGGGTAAAGCGCATCAGCGGACCTAAGATGCGGCCCTTTGTTAAGTCAATATTTTGTTTCATGCGTAGGATCCTCCTTACTTTAGTTCTATCTTTGGCGAAAGACTTCCTAAAATTTAGTTTAAATTCTATATAATAAAAAAGGATAAGAGAGCAGACATTTCAGCCTGCCATCTTATCCGGCAAATCGCTTCTATAACGAGTATCTGCCCTCCGATGAGCAAGTTTATTTTAGCGGGAGAGGGAGAAAAAGTCAATAGATTTTTACATATGTTTTCAGGCTGGCCGCGAACACTGTTACAGTTCACACGCGCCATTCGCAAAACGCATCTTCGATGCTTCCTCGCCGTTTCACGGCTCTTTTTGCTCATAAACTGGCGCTCCCTCCGTCTGTTATGGGGCAGCAGACCATTGTGCAAGCACAAATCTGCTGCCCCATAACAGACGCGTGAACTGTAACCGAACACTTTTAAATCACATCACTTTCATGTATAATTCAAATTAGTGTAGTTTATACTAGAAACTTTTATGAAGATAATCAGGAGTATCCATTGTGAATAAAGTAAAGTATTTTATCAATGAAAAAGTTCATATCTATTTCCTGTATCTCTGGAAAAAGCTGCGTGACTCGAAGATACGCACGAAGCTCATGGTGTATGTAGTCCTGGTTGCAATCATCAGTAACGCGGCGGTCGGCGGGATCAGTTACTATACAATGAAGGAATCACTGATTGACACGGCAAAAGACTCTGCCGTCAGTCTGTTAAAGCAGACGGGAGCGCGGGCGGAGGAGCGGATTCGGGAGTTTCAGGATTCCTCGTATTCACTGGCTTACCGTCAGGAGATCAGCGGACTGCTTGATGATGAAGATGCGAAGATCAGTCAATGGCAGAATACCTTGAACCAGGCTGCCTTAAGCAGTACGTTTCTGATGTTCAATGTCCTGCACAAATATTCAGATTTTGTCATTATGGGCTCGAAAAGCGGGAAAGTATACTATTATGACCAGTCTCCGAAGAGGTCACAGATCTCCCTGACTGAGGCTCAGAAGATTCTCTCCTCGCTTGAAGGGGAGGTGCAGGAAACTTCGCCGGTGAAATGGATGAAGAGAGGGGACCGGATTTACTTTATCAGGAGAGTAGTGCGCCCGGACGGGACAAAGGGGATGCGTTCCTTAGGCACAATGGTCTTTGCTGTATCGGAAAAGTTCTTTGAACTGGAAGATGAGGACAATCCTTATGTATCGGATGAGAACCTGATTGTGACAGGAGAGGACGGTTCCATTTATAAGAATAACAGTCTGAATCAGGATGAGGAAGCCCTCAAGTACTATACCTCCTACCGGGATGGCAGATATTATGTGTATACCTCCAGGCAGGAGATGGACGGGGAGAATTATCTGGTGGTGCCCATGCGGACGGTGCGGTTCCGGTGGAATATCATCTGTTTCATACCCTATTCTTTGATCCTGAAGCGGGCGAACAGCGTGATCCCCAAAGTGGCGGTTACAACGCTGGTGCTTTTAGGAGTCGGACTGCTGCTTGGTTTCTTCCTATATAAGATGCTGAAAAAGAACCTGGAGATCATCGAGCAGGGAATGAGGCAGTATGAGACGGGAAATTATTCCAGGCGGTTATCTCCGGCCTGCTATGACGAGATCGGCCTTTTGATTCTGCAGTTTAACCACATGGGTCTCAAGATCAATGAATTGAATGAACTCACTCTAAAGGAAGAGGAGGAAAAACAGGAACTTAAGTATCAGGTGATGGAGGCACAGATCAATCCACATTTTCTGTATAATACACTGGGATCGCTGAAATGGCTTGCCTATGAAAAGGAGCAGGAAGAGATCGCACTTCTGGCGGATGCGATCATCAATCTGCTGCGTTTTACGGTAAAGCATGCCAACCAGTTTATCACGCTGGGAGAGGAACTGGATTATACCGGGCATTATATTTACATCCAGCAGGCCAGATATGAGGATGCCTTCCGTGTGGATATTTCGGTGACGGAAGAAGCGAGGGCTTTTGAGATCGTCGGGTTTGTCCTGCAGCCTTTTATAGAAAACAGTATCCTGCACGGCCTGGATACGGCGAGGACGGACGGCGTGATAGCGGTCAGGGGAGAAGTTGCAGATGGCCGCCTGTGCCTAAGTGTTGCGGACAACGGCATGGGGATGAAGCCGGAGCAGCTGCTTGACCTGAAGCAAAAAATAGAGGAAAATAAGACCGAGAAATATAAAGGATTTAACGGGATCGGGATGACAAACATTATATTGAGGCTCAGGATGATCTACGGCTCCGGTTTTGAGTATCAGATAGAGAGTGAAGCCGGGAAGGGGACTTCCATTACTTTGATGATTCCGGAAAGGATATCTGGGGATGAAGAAGAGAGTACTGATAGTTGAAGATGATAAGTTTTTTCGTTTTGCAGTAAAAAAGGTGATCCACTGGGATACCTATGGATTTGAGATTGTGGGAGAGGCGGTCCATGGGGCGGCAGCTCTGGAATTTCTGGAAGGACAGGCTGTGGAGGTGGTCATTACGGACATGAGCATGCCTGTAATGAACGGGATTGAGCTGACAAAAGCGTTAAAGGAGAAGTACCCGGACATCCTGATCATTGCGCTGTCAGCCTATGATGATTTTGAATTTGTCAAAGAATCTATGAAGCTGGGGGCACAGGACTATATCCTGAAACAGGACATCGAGAAGGAGGATGTGGGGCAGACGATCCAGAATGTCTGGGAGAAGCATATGGAAAATCTGGCAAAAGACAGCCATATGCATTCCCGGATCTTAACCTGTCTGGAAACAGGAGATGTGGATGAGCGTGCAGAGGTATTTCTGGAGTTATACCTGGGCTCACAGTCAGGAGTATATCTGTTCAGGATTGAAAACTTAAATGAGATCTGGCAGTCCCGGAATCTGTTAGAAGGGGGCGGTCAGAAGAAGCAGTGGCTGGAGAAGAGTCTTCTGGAGCTTCAGGTGAAAGGGGAGCGGCTCTTGTTACTTCCGGTGAAAGAGGCACACAGCCGAAAGAGACAGATGGAGGAGCGGGACTGTTTCATCAAGAAATTGGAACTGCTGCTTAAGGAGGAGGACTATCTGGGCGGTGTGAGCGGACAAAGGTCTCAGATGAAGGATCTGCACCAGATGTATATGGAAGCCGGAAAGGCCAAAGAATGTGGGCGATTTTCCAGAAAGAAAGGGATCCAGATCTGGGATTATGTGAAGGAAGGCTTTGAGGAGCGGAAGGAGGATTTTCTGAAAGAAAAGAAGGACTTCGAGGGAATCTACACTTTAGAGGATGCGACAGCTGCATTGAATGAACTGACGGAAGAGATCGTAAAGGCAATGCCCTCGGAAGAGAATATCCAGAAGAATTATCTGCTCCTTTTAAATGGGGCAGCAGGAAATCTGCATTATGAGATCGGGAAGCTGGAATTTGCAGAGATGAAAGAACGTCTTGGTTCTGTCCGGCTGATACAAAGGAAACATAAGGTATGTCATTTGTTCCTGGAACATCTTTTTGGAAACCGGGAAGCAGATATGATGCATCCCAGTGTATTACAGGGGATTCAGTATATGAGGCAGAATTATAAGAGAGACTTATCTCTTGGAGATATTTCTGAGTTTGTTGCACTCAATGAGACATACTTTTCAGGGCTTTTTAAAAAGGATACAAAGAAAAGCATTCCGGAGTATTTGAACCAGATCAGGATCGAGAAGGCCAAAGAGCTAATCAAAGAGACGAATGGAAAGAATTATGAGATCGCAGAGCAGGTCGGGATTGGCAATCCGTCCTATTTCAGTACGATTTTTAAGAAGCAGACAGGGATGACCATTCAGGAGTACAGGCAGATGCTTCTGAGAAAGAAGGAAATAGAAGAGGAATCAGTAGAATTTGAAAGAAACCTGAAAAAATGAGATTGATTTTATATAGAATCTGCTTTCGGTGGGAAAAGCTATGGTGTTTTGGTGAGAAAATACCATAGCTTTTTTGGCAAAACCAGAAGAATCCAAACAGCCGGGTAAGTAAAGCAGAGGTACAATAAGTACATCAAATGAAACAAACTTATGGAGGTAAGGTTATGAAGAGAAAAGCAGTTGCAGTGATGCTTGTCTGTGCAATGGCACTGGGAATGACGGCATGTGCGGGGAAAGCAGATTCAGACAAGAGCGTGAAATCAGAAGACGTTTCCAATGAGGAAGGGGAAAAGGTCACACTGGAATTCATCAATGGCTCCGCGGAGGAACAGTATGTGGCATGGCTGGATGAAGTGATCGCCAATTTTGAGGAGGAAAACCCGGATATCAGCATTGAGATCCAGAAGACCTCCATTGACAGCTTTAACCAGACGGTTATGACCCGATTTGCGGCAGGGGATGTACCGGATCTGTTTTCCTTCTCTGCAAACGATATGGAGGACATGGTCCCGAGCGGATATGTACTTGACATCAGCGAAAGTCAGAATCTTGAGAATTATTCCGAAGGAATGCTGGATGCATTTACAAAGGATGGAAAAGTATACGCACTGCCGATTGCGAATGATTTTATGTGTGTGACGTATAATAAAGCAGCCTTTCAGGAGGCAGGGATCAAGGAAGCTCCGAAGACATGGAGTGAATTCCTGGATGTATGTGAGAAGCTTAAGAAAAAGGATATCGTTCCGATTGCATCCGGTTTTTCAGAGCAGTGGGTGGTAAACGGAACTTCACAGACGGTTTACTGTGCAGAGGTCCTGGCAAACGGCGGGCCGGCACTGGCAGAGTTGGTGAGCAGGGAAAGTAAATTTGCAGATACCGATCAGTGGAAAGGCTTTTTTACAAAACTGCAGGAAATCTACCCTTATATGAATAACGATCCATTCGGAACTGATCAGAATACCTGCTATTCCATGCTGGCAAATGCAGAGGCGGGGATGATCTTGAACGGTACCTGGACGGTAACGAATGCAACCGCGATGAACCCGGACGCAGAATTTGGCATTTTCGCCCTGCCTGTATCCGATAACGAGGCGGACAATCTGATGCCGATGATCCCGCCGGAGTCAGCAGTGGCTGTTGCAGCGGAAAGCCCTCATAAGGACGAGGCAGTGAAGTTCCTTGAGTATATGATGTCCCCTGAATCTGCTTCCCTGTATGCAGAAAAAGGTGCAGGCATCCCGATCGTAAAGGGCGTGGATACTTCCAACTTAAAGGGCGCATTCAAAGATGCGGCAGATATCATGAACAGCGGTGAAGTAAAGCTGATCTCCTCCAAGAGCTTCCCGAGTGCGAATGAAGATGCATTTATCAACGATGTTTCCAGCTTCTTCCTGGATGGATGCAAGGATATCGACGGCACACTGAAAACACTGGATACGGAGTTTGATAATCTTGCAAAATAGAGAGTAACATGTAAACAGCTTGAAAAAGGAGCTGCCGCATAGAAAGCAGATACCCGGTCAAAAGGGGCATGAAAAAGAGGTCCCCGGGAATTTGAGATGTGCGGCAGCTATTTATTTGAAAAAGAAAGGGCAGCTATGAAACGATTGAAAAGAGAAATGAGCTATTTTGTTTTTCTGATCCCTTCCCTGATCCTGTTTATCTTCTGTGTGGTCTATCCGTTTCTTTCCGGAATCTCACTGGCGTTCACAAACTGGGACGGAATCTCAAGAACTTATGATTATGTGGGGCTGGATAACTTTGTAAAGCTTCTGTCGGATAAAAATGTGGTACAGCCGATCAAAACAACAGTGGTCTACGGCGTAGGGGTAACCGCGCTGAACAACGTGCTTGCATTGTTTCTTGCAGTGAATCTAAGTAAGAAACTGAGAGGAAAGTCCTTCTTTAAGACCTCCTTCTTTGTTCCGCTGGCGATCAGCGCCGTGCTCGCTTCCTTCGTATGGAAATACATAGATTCCAATCTGCTTTCCACGATCCTTGGAAACTCCCTGATGGGAAGGCGTGAGACCGTTCTGATCGGAATCATTATCATATCACTGTGGAACAACTTAGGGTCCAATGTGATGATCTATATGGCAGGGATAACGGGTATCTCCAAGGATTATGAGGAGGCAGCTATGATCGACGGGGCAAACGGAAGACAGCGGTTCTTCAATGTCACGGTTCCGATGCTGATGCCGTCCTTTACCATCTGTGTGACGCTGACACTGACCTCATCCTTAAGAGAATTCGGTACTGTACTGGCGGCGACGGGCGGCGGTCCTGCTGGTTCCTCCCAGACAGTTGCAATTCTGATCTACGATTACATGTTTAAATATTCCAGGGCGGGCTATGCACAGGCGATTTCACTTGTATTCATGGCATTCCTCGTGATCATCGGCCTGGTATTGACCAAATTTTTCAGAAGTAAGGAGGTTGAGGCATAATGAGTGAGAACCGGGTTGGTATTTTTTCAAAAATAATTCTGGCGGTCTTGACCGTGATCTTCCTCTTTCCGTTTTTGATCTGCATCCTGATGTCCGTCAAATCAAAACAGGAGACATCCCTGGGGATCCTGTCACTGCCGAAGATGATCCACTGGGAGAACTTTACCACAGCGATGGAGAAGGCCAAGATCCTGCTCTCCATGAAAAACAGTCTGATCATTACCATCTGCAGCGTGATCATTATCCTTCTGGTAGCTTCCACGGCGGCGTATGCCATCGGAAGGCAGTATAAGAAAAGATTTTACCGTTTTTATGAGACGCTTCTGGTCGGTTCCATGATGCTGCCATTCCAGGTGATCATGGTTCCGGTCTACCGGATGTATAAAAACCTGAATATGTTAAATACAAGAACTGGGGCAGTCATTATGATCTCCGGGCTGGCAATCGCTTATTCCACGGTCATGATTATCGGATTTGTCAGAGGAATCCCTCTGGAACTGGAGGAAGCAGCAGAGATCGAAGGTGCAGGAAGATTTAAGATCTTCTTTTCCATCATCTTCCCTCTGTTAAAGCCGATCCTGGCAACCGTGGCAACACTGCAGTTTTTGGCAGTGTGGAATGAATTTAATGTTTCCATTCTGCTTCTGCAGGATGAAGCGATCAAGACCATTCCCATGCAGCAGTATGTCTTCTTTGGGGCGTACGGAGCGGATTATAATACCGCATTTGCGGCGGCAGTCATTGCAATGATTCCGGTCGTGATTATTTTCTTGATCTTACAGAAACAGGTGGTAGCAGGCATGACAGCAGGAGCAGTGAAAGGATAGGTTACGATGAAACAAATTATATTACCAGAAGATTTTTTATTTGGTGTGGCAACCAGTGCCGCACAGATTGAAGGGGCCGCATTTACAGATGGAAGAGGCGCTTCCATCTGGGATGCATTTGCAGCAAGGCCCGGGATGATCGCAGATCATAGCACCCCGGAGACTGCGTGTGATTTCTATGGAAGGTATCAGGAGGATATTGCTCTTGCAAAAAAGATGAATATACAGAGCTTTCGGTTCTCTTTTTCCTGGTCCAGGATCTTCCCGGAAGGATATGGGAAGGTGAATACAAAAGGGCTTGACTTCTATAAACGTATGATTGATGAATTGTATCGGCATGAGATGATCCCGAATGCCACACTTTACCACTGGGACCTTCCCCAGGCATTGGAGGAAAAGGGGGGCTGGCTGAACCGGGATGTGACAGAGTGGTACGGCGAATATGCGTCAACACTCTTCCGGGAATTTGGTGACCGGATTCCCATGTGGGCGACAATCAACGAGCCGATCGCCACTTACGTTGGATATGCCCAAGGGATCTTTGCACCGGGACATACATCCGAGGCAGAGGGGCGGCAGGCTAATCACCATGTGCTTTTGGCTCATGGGGAGGGGGTGCGCAGATTCCGGGAGGAGAATCTCAAAGACTGCAGGATCGGAATCGTGGTGGATATCTGGAAACACCATCCTTACCGGGCGGACAACGAGGCTGACATTAAGATGGCAGAACTGGAGAATGAAAAGACATTCCGCTCTTATCTCAATCCGATCTTCAAAGGCGGATATACGGATGCGCTGCTTCAGTATATGAAGGAAAACCACTGTATGCCTGACATACAGGACGGAGATTTTGAAAAGATACATGAGCCTGTCGATTTCTTCGGGCTGAACTGCTATAACCGGGTGGTAGACTGTGCAGATGAGCAGCTGCTTAAGGAAGACAGAAAACAAAAGCGGACGGGCGGCAACTTCCAGGACAACGGGGCGGAATTTTATCCAAAAGCGGTCTATGATGCGCTTCACCTGTTAAAGGAGGATTATCAGCTTGAGATCCCTGTGTATGTAACCGAAAACGGAACTCCCGCTTACGAGGAAAAGCCAGGCGCAGACGGGTGTATCCACGATGAAAACCGGATCCGCTATATCAAGGGATTTCTGCACTGGATCTCAAAGGCCATGGAAGAAGGCTTTGATGTCCGGGGGTACTATGTGTGGTCCCTTCTCGATAACTGGGAGTGGAACAGTGGATTCTATTCCAGATACGGGCTGAATTATGTGGACTTTTTAACCCAGGAGCGGGTCATGAAGGACAGTGGAAAGTGGTATGCGAAGATGATCGAAGCGAAAGGGTTTGAGTACGAAGAGGGAGAGACAGATGGAAAGACAGAACAATGATTTTTTCAGAAACCGGAAAGGGGAGCCTGTGTTTCTGACCGGACTTCAGTGCCATAATTCTTCCGGCGGGACGGATATGATCGGACAGACAATAGAGGCTGTCCGGCTGCATGGCGGGAATCTGTTAGAAGCCCCCATATACTGGTGCGAGGTGGAAAAGGAAAAAGACTGTTATGACATGAGCATGGCGGCAGATCTGGTGGACCAGGCGAAAGCGGCGGGACTGTATCTGATCCCGCTGTGGTTCGGGGCGAGCAAGAACGGCTTGTTTACCTATGCGCCGGACTATATCAAGCAGAATTGCGATATCTATAAAAGGGCCAGAGATTCGGCAGGGATTCCGGTAGAATCTCTGTCACCTCACTGCCGGGAGACGCTGGAACGGGATAAGAAGGCATTTGCCAGGGTGATGGAATTCCTGGCTGAATATGATAAAGAGGGAACCGTGATCGCAGTGCAGGTAGAGAATGAGGTTGGGCTCGTTCATACAGACCGGGATTATTCGACGGCGGCAGAGGCGGAATACAGAAGGCCTGTCCCTGAATATCTGAGAAACGTGAGGATCCCGGACAGCGGGATTTGCGAAAAGGAGTGTAAGAAGGCGGAGGCTTTGTCATGGAAACAGCTCTTCGGAAGATATGCACAGGAAGCGTTTTGTGCCTGGAAACATGCCTGCTATATTCAGGAGATGGTGGAAGCAGGACAGGAAAAGTTTGATATTCCTTACATTATGAATGTTTCTATAGAAATAAATGAGTTTCGCGAACCGGGACTGTGCTATATTTCAGGAGGCCCGGTTTCCAGGGTCTTAGACATCTGGAAATTGACGGCACCGGGAATCCGCCTGTTCGGACCGGATATCTATCTTCCGGCGGAGAGGGATTACCGGGAGGCCTGTGAGGCTTATGCACGTAAGGACAATCCACTTTTTATCCCGGAGTCTTTAAACGGAGGCATCGGTGCAGCCTGCAATATGATGATCGCTGTGGCGGATTACGGTGCCATCGGGATCTGTTGTTTCGGTGCAGAAAGCGGGATTTTCGACGGTAAGCTTCTGCCGGAGGCGGTACACACCGCGGTTTCCATGCGTGCGATTGCCTCTCTTGCGCCGCTTCTGATCAAATACCGGGGGACCGGGCGGGTTCACGCGGTTACACAGGCAGAGTTTTCATCCTGGCAGTATGTGAAGACCCGGGAGTATCATGTGACGGCCAGATTCATAAGCAATGATCCGAAGCCGCAGCACTACTTTGGCTCCCGCATGAATCTGAATGTCCCGGAGAATGACTATAGTATGACACAGCGGGGGAGATGCCTGCTGGCAGACTGTGGAAATGGAGAATTTTATGCTGCAGGAACCGGAGTCTGCCTGTCTTTTGTCAGAAGGCCGGAAGTGTCAGATGAAACACCCTATGCTCATCTGGCGTCAAAGCTTGCAGGCCAGCTGAATTTCCTGTCCATTGAAGAGGGACATTTCGAGGGAAACGAATGGGTCTGCGAGTATAAACGCAATGGAGACGAGGCGAATTATCAGTTATATATCCACCCGGGGCAGGTGGTCCGGGTGCGTTTAAATCCTGAAATGATGTGGGAGGAGTAGAGAATGGAAGAGCAGAAAAAGAGAGCAGAGGAAATTCTAAAAAGCTTGTCTGTGCGGGAAAAAGCCATGCTGTTATCTCAGATCATATGGGAAACAACAGACATATCGAGGCTGCATGACGACCTTAAAAAGTTTCTGCTGGCCGACGGTCCGGCTGGGATCAGGAGGCTTAAGGAGTATTTTGATGAGGATATCTATAATACAAAGCCTGGCACCTGTTATCCATCGCCCGGCACTTATGCCTGTTCCTGGAACCGGGAACTGATTCACGAACTGGGTGGATATATGGGCAGAGAAGCACGGCAGGAGGGAGTAGATACCATGCTTGCCCCGGCGGTGAATATCAAGCGGAGCCCTCTGGGAGGAAGAAATTTTGAATATTATTCTGAGGATCCTTATCTGACAGGAGAACTTGCCACGGAATTTATTAAAGGTATTCAAGAAGAAGGTGTGGGTGCATGTCTGAAACATTTTGCTGTCAATAACCAGGAAACACGGCGGATGAATATTGATGTACAGGTCGACGAGGAGACACTGCACGAGATTTATCTTTCGGCATTCGAGGAGCCGGTAAAAGAGGGAAAGCCGAAGATGGTCATGACAGCTTACAACCAGGTAAATGGAGAATATTGTGCCAGTAATTTAGTGCTGCTTGACCTTCTTAGGAAGAAGTGGGGATATGAGGGCGTGGTGGTAACGGATTGCTATGCGGCACACGATCTGGGAAATTCGATCCGTCACGGACTGACTCTGCAGATGCCGGGAGAATCTGAGGAGCGGATCACAGAGCGGGTGGAAGAGCTTTTGGAATCGGGTGAAATCACGGAGGGAGAATTGGATGCTGCAATCCTTCGCAACATCGCCTTTGCATTGGATGCCAAAGAATGCCGGACACCGGGATATCAGTATGACAGGAAAGAACATCATGCTTTTGCCGGAAAGCTGGCGGAAGAGAGTATGGTGCTTCTGAAAAATGAGAGCAGAAACGGAAGAAAAGTGCTTCCACTTGAACAGAAGGAACGCATCCTGCTGGTGGGAGAACTGGCGGTTCATCCGCGGTTCCAGGGAGGGGGCAGTTCCCATGTGAATCCCTGGAAGCTGGAAAAACCACTGGATGAAATGAGAAAGCTGGGAGATGTGGTGGATTATCTGCCTGGTTACCGGATTGGGGCAGATAAGGGGGCAGAGTGCGTGTCTGACAGGGAGTGCCAGGTGCAGGAGGTTCTGGATGCAGCTCCTTTATATGATAAGGTGCTCGTGTTCGCAGGAGTCCCGGATCTGGTCGAGTCAGAAGGATATGACCGCAGTTCCATTGAGCTTCCGGGGGAACAAAATCAGCTGATCGAAAGGCTTGTACAGACCGGCTGTCCGGTCATCGTGGTTCTTGCCAATGGCTCTGTCGTGGAAATGCCATGGAAAGACCGGGTCTCGGCTATCCTGGAATGTTATCTGGGCGGCGGGGCAGGAGCATCTGCGGCGGCCAGGATTCTGTTTGGAGAGGTAAATCCTTCCGGCAGGCTTGCGGAGACATTCCCGATCCGCCTTGAGGATAATCCAAGCTACTTATATTTTCCGGGTGACCGTAAGAAGGTGGTGTATGGCGAGGGACGTTTCGTTGGATATAAGCATTATGACGCGCTGAATAAAGAGGTGGCATTTCCGTTTGGACACGGGCTGTCTTATACAGAATTTGCTTATGAATCCACTTGTGAAAAGGAAGAGGCCCTTCCTCTGACAGATACAGATTCAAAGAGGGTCAGGCTTCGATTGAAGAATATAGGCGATAGAGAAGGAAAAGAGACCGTGCAGGTGTATGTGCAGAAGAAAACTCCTTCTGAGGGCATCAGTCCCAAAAAACTGGCAGGATTTGAAAAGGTTTTTCTACTTCAGGGAGAGGAAAAGGAGATTGTCATCCGGCTTGATGAAAAGGCCTTTATGCATTACGATGTGAACAGTCATGACTGGGAAAGAGATGGCGGCGTATATGAAGTGACCGTGGGTGGTTCCATACAGGATATCAGACTCACAGAGCCGGTAGAGATCCGTAAAGCAGGGCAGATTACGCCGGACAGCAGTATTGGGGATATGCTCAGGATACCGGGAATGTATGAAAAGCTGGAACGGGCATTTGCCGGACATCCAGTCTCTCTGGGATTCCTGGAAATGACTAAGGACGAAGATCCCCTGCGGGCAGTCTCGATGGGATCTCTGATGACGTTCAACACACTTAAGAGGGTGGACAGTACACTTATGGATTGTGATATTGAACGGATGATCAGGGAAATTAATAAAAATTAAGTGGTTATCAATAGCGGGCAGGAGGAAAAAGTATGGCAACGAATTGGGCTGTGGAACAGGCTGTCATGGTGAAAAACGATAAATTTATACAGAAAGCAGAGGGATTGATTCCAAAATTGTATCATATAAAAGAACAAATTGTAAACTGCTATGATTACAAAGAAGGAAAAAAGTTTCCTGTAGATATGGAGAATGGGCAAGTTCATAGTTATGGGAAAGGGGAGAGGATTATTTTCGATTTCGGTCATAATCATGCCGCATACTTCCGCTTTTTGTGTAGAAGCACTGGCAGCCCGCAGGATGCACCAGCATTTCTGCATGTGAAATTCTGTGAGATTGAAAAGGAACTTTATGAGGACTGTGCTGACTATCAGGGATGGATCAGCAAGGGGTGGATTCAGGAGGAATGGCTGCATCTGGATGAGCTGCCAAAGCTGGTGAAGATGGAGAGAAGGTATGCCTTCCGCTATGTGATGGTGACAGTATTAGATACTTCTCAGAAGTTTCGGATCTCACTGGAACAGGTGGAGAGGGAATGTGTTTCTTCCGTTAAGGAAGAGCAGGCGGAAGTGATCAGGACAAACGATTCTCTGCTTAAGGCTATCGATAGAGCATCACTGCGTACATTGGCTAACTGTATGCAGACGGTCTTTGAAGACGGACCGAAGAGGGACCGTCGGCTTTGGCTGGGAGATCTGAGGCTGCAGGCTTTGGCGAATTATCAGACCTTTCAGAATCAGGATCTGGTAAAACGATGTCTGTATTTGTTTGCAGGGATGCCAAATCAGGAGGGAATGATTCCTGCGTGCGTGTTTGAAAAACCGCAGCCTCTTATGGATGATACATTTCTTCTGGATTATGCCCTGTTCTTTATCCCGGCGCTCGTGGAATACTACCAGAATACCGGGGATCGGGAGACTCTGACAGAATTAGCGTCTATCGCACTGCATCAGCTTGAGATTGCGATGAAGTATGTAGATGAAACAGGGGGTGTGTGTGAGGAAGGTGCAGCATGTGCTCATGGTACTTATTACTGCTTTATCGACTGGAATGAGGAACTGGATAAGCAGTGCTGTATGCAGGCGGTGATTATCTACGCGCTTGGGTATGCAGAAGAATTGTGCAGGCTTTTAGGAGACGTGGCAGGAGAAGAGCAGTGCTTCAGGGCAAAAGAAAAACTGTCCAGTGCAGCAAGAGATGCATTCTGGGATGAGAAACTTCGGGCTTTTACCAGTGGAAAGGAACATCAGATCTCGCTGGCAAGCCAGGTCTGGATGGTGCTGGCGGGAGTGGTCAAAGGTTCTGAGGCAAGGGAAGTACTGGATCGTGGGGAACAAAGTAGAATTGCGATGGTAACACCTTATATGCATCATTTTTACTTGATGGCTCTGATAAATTCTGCGCAGGAGGAAAAGGCGGCAGAACATATGAAATCATACTGGGGCGGTATGATCCATGCAGGTGCTGATACATTCTGGGAACTGTATAACCCGGAAAATGAATCCGAAAGCCCTTATGGTTCTGATTGTGTGAACAGCTATTGTCATGCGTGGAGTTGTACGCCTGCTTATCTGTTGAGAGTATATTTTTAGTGTTTCAAGGAAGTAGCAGTAAAATAAGCAGAGAAGGTTTCCGAAAGGGGGCCACGCATAAAACAGTATCAACCAAAAAACTGAAACAGGGTAG
This sequence comes from Faecalicatena sp., assembly GCF_058819085.1. NCBI lineage: Bacteria > Bacillati > Bacillota > Clostridia > Lachnospirales > Lachnospiraceae > Faecalicatena > Faecalicatena sp. The sequence continues at coordinate 76,133 of NZ_JBZUUL010000018.1, read as the reverse complement.
CTGCCATACAGGGGGCATAAAAGGCCACATATCAAAATGGTATGGGGTCTTTCTTTTTACCAATTATGATATTAGGATTAGAAATAGTATTTTTCAGATAAACTGTTTCTTTATCTTCAGAATGTGGATAAATTTTCTCGGTCATAATTTCTCCTTTCCTGCTAACGGAAATACAAACTTTTTGATATGTTCAAATTGATTATTTTCCACATAATACACCGAATGTTCTTTTACGGAGTAAACAAAAGAAACTCTGGTAGCCCATGCCCCCTCCTGCCGGATAGCATGAAGAAATGTAAATGCGTCTGAAACCGAGAAATCGTTTTCGAAGTGATCCAATAACGGCAAAGCTCTTTCGTATCTGTCATCACCCGGCACAATATAGTTCTTTGTGCTTTCCGGTTTCAGCAAAGAATAATTCGTTATCAAAGAATATTCTCTATGTTCTTCCCGATAACCAATCCCCGGCTCGATTACCAATACTCGTCCATGAGCATCCGACAGCATAGCCTGCATGGTGGCATCCAGCGCATATGTAATCTTCTTTGTTTTTACGATCCGAAGCGCATCATCGAAGGAAATCTGCGCCTTGATAAATTGTTCTGTCAAATCTGCGATCGTCATGCAGTCTGGGTTGTCCCTAAATGCTCCGTCAGGATTGCCATGCACATATAGTAACGTTCCAACATTTCCGTTTTGATTAACGCCATGATAAGAGTGATAAATTCGGTCTGGACGCAAAATTCCAATATAGAAACGTTCCTTTTCTTCAATCACTCTGTGCTTCCATACGGTGAGGTCAATGTCAAAATTAAACCCTGTAATAATATCATTTCCGTGATAAACAAATCTCGTACACATAATAATGACCTTTCAAAAAATCTTTGTATTTTTTCTTTTATATTACAGCTATTGAACCAGATATTCTATACACCGTATGATACCGAACCAATTTGTATAAAAATAAGGGGCTGCAACTTGGCACCCCCTTACGATTACTTGTGATATATAATTTTCCGAACGGCATATAAAGATAATCCGTATTTTTCAGACAAACATACCATAGAAATACCACTCTGGTATTCCTCTCTCATCTGCTGATTACGCTTCTCTAATTCTTGCCGGTAGCCGGAAACTTCTCCCCAACGCTTTTGCTGTTCCTGCTCAACAGGAACGTAAATATATCCACCTTGAACATAATTCTGCAATTCTTTTACTAATGCGTCTGGAAGAATAGCTTGTGCGTTCAAATATTTCATACAGGCTCCCTCCTTGATAGAAAAATCAAGTTGCAAAGCCAGTATTTTTATATTGCGACTATCTTACTCCATGCAATCGTCGCAATCTACTGGCTTTGCATGGAGTAAACCTTTGTTTCTTTTTTGAGTGCAAATGCACATAGAAATCACTTCTTTCCTTTGGTCCTATTCTAAAAACTGGTACAGATTTAGTGTAGCATATTCCTAGTGTAGCATCAACTACTTCAGCTACGCCGTTTCCCGAAAACTTTCCTATGCTGTTTTATGAGTGCCCCTCCCCGAAAGGTTTTTATATTGTGAAGATTATGATAATATATTATTGACAATAGTGTGTAACACACAGTATGATGTAATACACAAGGAGGCAGTAGAATGGGAGAAGAAAAGGATTTAATGACCAATCTGGTATCTGAGTTAAGAAGGGGAACCCTGATTTTAAGCGTGCTCAGCCAGCTTGGTGAGGCAAAGTACGGGTATGCCCTTGTACAGAGCCTGGAAGAAAAGGGAGTAGAGATCGATCCGAATACATTATACCCGCTCCTGCGGCGCCTTGAGAAGCAGGGGCTTCTAAGCAGCCAGTGGGATGTGGGTGAATCTAAACCAAGGAAGTATTATACGAGAACATCCATGGGTGATGACATTTTCCGGGAACTTAAGGAGCAGTGGGAGATCATGTCGAAGAATATGGAACAGATTTTGAAGGAGGGGCTGAGATGACAGGGAATGAGAAAGATATAAGCCGGATACCGGAGAAGGAACACGAATTAATCAACCGATATGTATATGAAGTGACTAAGCGCGTGCCAAAGGAACAGAGAGCGGAGATTGAACTGGAGCTGCGTGAGCTGATCGATGATATGACAGAGAACCTGTCGTTGGAGCAGGTATTTATAAAGCTGGGAGATCCGGCAGTATTTGCCAGAAAGTACAGGGAAGATAAGAATTATATCATTGGTCCTGAATACTATGACAACTTTATGTGGGTGATGAAGATTGTCCTGATCTGTACATGGGGCGGGCTTCTGGTCTCAACCATAGTGAAATGTATCGTAGACACTTCCGGAATGGTGGAGACGATGGCTTCTTTCCTGGGGAATATAATAATGGCCCCGGTAAGTGCCTTCGGATGTGTGGCACTGGTTTTTGTGATTCTGGAGCGACAAAAGATCAGAGTTGATTTAAAGAGAGAAAAGGTCTGGAGGCCGGAAATGCTGAATCCGATCCCGGATAAGAAGGCCAGGATCAGCAGAGGAGACTGTATTGTCTCGATCGTGTTCCTCATCCTTTTCAGCTGCCTGCTGATCTTTGCTCCTCAGCTGTTTGGTGCATATTCCGTGAAGGATGGAGAGGTGCTGTATGTGCCGATATTTAATATGGCAAGGTGGCAGTTTATACTTCCCGTATTTCTGATGGGAATGGCTGCAGGGTTTGCAGACGAGATCATCCGCCTGGTGTCAGGCTGTTACTGCCGTATCGTCATGGTGAGCAGCATTATCACCAATATATTAGGAATCATATTCTCCTTTATCATCCTAAAAGTAATGCCATTCTGGAATCAAAACTTTGCAAAAGAGATCGCAGAACAGTTCGACGACAGCTTCAAACTGAAAGTATTCTGGGAGAATAAGCAGATTGTAGGGTTACAGGGAGATTCCCTATCCAATATTGTCCTGGCAATCATCGTATTTGCATCAATATTGGAAATTGCAACCACAGTATACAAAACAATGCGGTATGGGACGGATGTTCGTGGGCGGAATTAATGAGAAGACAGAATGTTCTGTCAATGGACTGCAAAGGGGTCTGACCCCCTTGCAAATCCTACCGAAAAGGGGTAATATACTTTTATAAAACGATTTATAGAACAAGTATACCGGAAAGGAATTAAAAGTATGAAAACCCTCAGCAATGTTGATAAGAAAAGAATGAATCTAATCAAGGTGGCGAAGTTTATCTTGCATCAGCGGATGACGTCAAAACCAGAGATCGCTGCAACTCTGGGATTAAGTATGCCGACTGTACTGCAGAACGTGAAGGAGCTTCTGGAGCGGGGGATCATCGTTGAGCGTGGGGAGTATGAATCCACGGGAGGACGTAAAGCCAAGGCCCTTTGTGTGAATGCGGGGTTGAAGTATGCCGCAGGGATCGATATCACGAGCAATCACATCAGTTATGTGATGATTGACCTGACAGGGGAGCTGGTGGATAAGATAAGGGTTCGGGAGAAGTTTGAGAATTCCCTGGAATATAATGAGGCAGTGTACCGGCATTTCCGGGAATTTGTGAAGAAATCAGGGATCGCAGAGGATCAGATACTTGGTGTGGGGATCTCATTTCCGGGGATTATTGATAAGCAGAATGAGACTCTGATCATCTCGCATATTTTGAAGGTGCAGAACTTAAGTCTGCGTAACTTAAGCAGCCTTTTTGAGCATGAGGTCTGCTATGAGAATGATGCCAACAGCGCGGCTATGGCCGAAATGTACAGGCTGGAAAAGAATGCGGTATATCTGTCCTTAAGTAATTCCGTAGGAGGTTCCTTTTATATCCACAACGGGATCTATGAGGGAGATGATTACCGGAGTTCTGAATTCGGGCATATGGTGATCGTTCCGGGCGGCCGCACATGCTACTGCGGGAAGAAGGGCTGTGTGGATGCCTACTGTTCAGCTCTGGTGCTGGCGGAAAAGACCAAAGGAAGCCTGGAGCAGTTTTTTGAAAAGCTGGACGAAGGGGATGAGGAGATAAGCAGGGTATGGGAGGAATATCTGGAATACCTGGCAATCACGGTGACGAACCTGCGCATGGCGTACGACTGTGATGTCATTCTCGGCGGATATGTCGGCGGATATATGGGAAAATATATGCCGGAATTAAATAAAAAGGTAATAAAGTATAATGGGTTCGAAAATGATACAACCTATCTGAAGACCTGCAGTTTTAAAAAAGAAGTATCGGCTGTGGGAATCGCGATGAGTTTTATTGAGAAATATTTTGAATCATTGGAATAGAGGAATGCCATCAATATAATAACGGAATAGAAAAAGACACTTTCTTGCAAAAGAAGGTGTTTTTTTGAAAAAAGGTATGCTGTCATATAATTTGGATAGAGATACTTAGGTCAGTATGATAGGAGATTTCAGATTGGAAAATTATGTATTGATACGTGAAAAATCATCAAATAATATTGTTAAACTGGTTGACAAGATTGAATATTAGAGTGATGATGGAAAATATATTGGGAGAATTGACCTTTAAATGATGGCAATATGTTACTATCTATAAGGCTGTCTATGAACGAAAATGGCTGTTTCTCAATGAAAAAGATGAATAAGAGGATTAAGAAAAAATGATAACTAAAGATGCCATGCTGCTTCTGGATATTCTGTTGGGAAGTGAGTATGTAACAGCATCTGAACTTGCGGATAAAGCCGGATGCAGCAGTAAAACAGTGCGTAAACGAATAAAGGAACTAAATGAGGCATTAAAAAGGATTCCAGGCAATAGGACGTTTGTAGAGTCAAAACCGCGCTTTGGATTCAGGCTGGTCTCGGAACAGGGAGGAGATATTGCCACCCTTTGCCGTCTGCTTGAGGGGGAGAGGGAGAAGAATATTCCGATAACACCGGGAGAGCGCGTTAATTTTCTCTTGCTCTGTCTGCTGGATAGGGATGATTATGTGACGATCTCAGAACTAGCGGAACAGCTTTATGTATCGGATGGAGTGGTTAAGACTGCATTAAAGAATACAGAACGTATTTTGGAACAGTACGGGATCCATATAGCCAGAAGGCCCGGATATGGGATATTAGCGGTTGGAGAGGAATCAAATATAAGAGCCTGTCTTGTTGATCTGCTTATGGAGCAGAAAAGTAATATAGAGGTATTTCGCGATTCACAAAATCGGGAAATGGAACAGCTGGCACGAATTGTGGCAGAACTGATAAAAGAACGGCAGATTTCTATTCCCGAGACGGCATTTTATAATTTTGTAAAATATATCTACATCACGATAAGAAGGATAAAACAGGGGAGAGCGGTTTGTTTCCAAAGTGAATGCCAGGTACAGATCGATGGTTCTAACATGGCTTTTATAGAACATCTGGAGGAGCGGATCCGGCAGTGCTATTCAATGGAGTTACCGGATAATGAGAAAGAATATCTGGCTATCCAACTTGCAGGAAAACGAATTATCGGGAATAATGGGGAAGGGAATCTGGTGTACAAAGAGGAGCTCAACAGTCTGGTGTCACAGATGATGGAGATTACATTTGAGGAATTCAATTTAGATATGCGAGGCAATTTCGATCTGATCATGCTTTTGAACCAGCATATGGTACCATTGGACATCCGGTTAAAATATAACATTCCCCTGGTAAATCCGCTGCTGGAGGATATACAGAAAAATTATCCCTTAGCATACACAATTGCAGAGCGTGCAGCCGTTATCTTACAGGAGTTTTATGGCAGAGAGATTCCAGATGGAGAGATAGGATACCTCGCACTTATCTTTGCTCTGGGGCTTGAAAAACAGAAGCCGGTTGTGGAACCAAGTAATATTCTGATCGTATGTAGTTCAGGCAAAGGAAGTTCCAGACTGTTGACTTATAAATACAGGCAGGAATTTGGAGAATATATTGACCAGATTAAGATATGTAATCTATTTGAGTTAAATCAGATAGACTTTGGAGACATAGATTATGTTTTTACTACTGTGCCGATCGATGTTCCGGTACCGGTACCAGTCTATGAGGTGAGCTTGTTTCTCAATGGAGAGGATATCATTCATGTCAGAAAAATTTTGGAAAAAGGAAATAACGGCTTTTTAAAAACTTATTTTTCGGATGAGCTGTTCTATCCGGATATTCCCGGTAACACAAAGGAGCAGGTCATCCAGGAAATGTGCAAAAGAGCGGGAGAAGTTCTAAAGCTTCCGACAGCATTTGAGGAATCCGTATTGTATAGAGAACAGCTTTCATCTACGGATTATGGAAATTTAGTGGCAATTCCCCATCCATATAAGGCTATGGGCACTGAAACAGCTGTCATAGCAGGTATTCTTAGAGAACCCGTTTTTTGGGGGCGCAATCAGGTACAGGTTGTATTTTTGATTTCTATCGGCAGCCGTGAAGATCGGAACTTACAGCGGTTTTATCAGGAGGTCATGAGGCTGTTAATGGATAAAGATATTATTCAAGGGTTCATAAAGGAAAAGAACCTGGATGCCTTTCTGAGACAGATTAAGTAAAAGTAGATAAATCCACATTCAAATTTACCAGATTGAATGTGGATTTTTTATGTCTGGAGATAAAAATTGTATATGATAAGATGAAATCAACAACAAATTATACAAAAGGAGGAAATATTTATGACGGAATCTTGGGAGGTTCTGGATCAAAGGAAAATACCGGAATGGTTTCAAAACGCTAAGTTCGGTGTATTTATACATTGGGGACCATACAGCGTACCGGCATATCGCTCTGTGAATGATGAACAATTTGGCTCCTATGCCGAATGGTATTATGCTTCTGTATATGGCAATCATAAAAATCAGGGGGATAATTACCATTGTAATATGTATGGAGAACAGACGGAGTACAGAGATTTTGCTAAATGGTTCCGTGCAGAGTTATTCGACCCGGATTATCTGGCTGAGTTGATTCGGGATAGTGGAGCAAAATATGTGGTTCTTACGACCAAACATCATGACGGATATTGCATGTGGTCCACGGAAAATCCACACAAAACCCAATGGAATTCGATCGAAACAGGACCGGGGAGGGATGTGACCGGAGAGTTGAGAGACGCAGTTGTGAAAAAGGGACTTGAGTTTGGAATATACTATTCCATCATTGACTGGGAGAGTGTTCCGTCCCATCGATGCAACGGTGGATATTTTATTCCAGAAAAGGATGTGAAGAAATACGGGCTGTCTAAAGAAACATATCTAAAAGAGATACTGAAACCGCAGCTAAGGGAGCTTGTTATGAAATATGAACCGGCAGTGATTTATGCTGATGGCGGTGAATGGGATCTGACTGAAGAGGAAAGCCAGGTTCGCCCGTTTTTGAGCTGGCTTTATAAAGAATCCCCTGTAAAAGATAAAGTGGTTGTAAATGACCGGTTCTATAAAGAAATGCCTGGACATCATGGGGACTATTATTCCACAGAATACCAGGATAAACAGGTTGACGATCATCCTTTTGAAGAAAGCAGAGGAGTAGGAAAATCTTACGGGTATAACCGGGCTGAAAGATTGGAGGACTACTGTACCTCCAAAGAATTGATTAGGGAATTGGTCCGTGTGGTGAGCAAAGGAGGAAATCTATTACTGAATATTGGGCCAATGTCTGATGGAACAATCCCTATTCATGAGGTGGAACGACTCAAAGAAATCGGAACCTGGCTGGCAGTCTGTGGGGAAGCGATTTATAATACCAAACCGTATCTGTCAGAGGAAAATGATTACCCATCAACTTTCAGAGAAAGAAATAGATATGTTTTTCTCAATAGAGCAGAAACAGGAGAGCTTTGTCTAACATTGCCGAAGGGCGAAATAGAAAGTATCAGTATTCTCGGGATACAAGATCACTGTACATACCAGTCTGAAAGCGGGAGGATGTGCATCAAGGTAGACAATCAGGAGGGACTTTACCGATCTCTCGAGAGATTTGGTACGATTGTTGTTAAAATTACAGGGAATGTAAACGGAAAAGAGGAGGAAAAGAAATGAGTACTGCAAAAGTAAGTAGATTTGAGGAGTTTTTAGACTCAAAGCTGATTCCACTGGGAAATAAAGTATCCCAGCAGAGGCATCTAAAGGCTGTCAGGGACGGAATGGTTGCGGCGACGCCGCTGGCACTTCTGGGAGGCATGACCTTGATAGTAACATCACCTCCGGTAAACCTGGATACTATGAAACCTACAAATATTCTGTTCCAATTTTTGATTGCATGGAAAAAATGGGCGATAGCAAATGGAATGCAGATTGAATTGCTCTACCGTGCATCCATGGGGCTGATGGCTATGTTTATATGTCTGGCGATCGCACATTCACTTGCTAAATCCTATAAAATGGATCCAGTGGGAAGTATGATTGTTTCGGCGGTATGCTTCATGATCACCTCTGCACCTTCCGATTTAGGTGTAATGTCTTCAGGAATAACGGCCAAGATGACAGGGGAACAGATTCTTGCGGATCAGTCAGTGCTAATACCTACAGGTTTTCTCGGGGCAGAAGGGATATTTACAGCAATCATTCTGGGCCTGCTTACGACAGAAGTGACCAGGATCATGCATGAAAGAGGAATGTTTATTAAAATGCCGGATGCGGTTCCAGCGCCGGTAAAAGCATCTTTTGCATCAATCATTCCACTGATCGTAAATGCCGTAGGGATTTTTCTTATCAGTCTTTTGATACAAAACATGAGCGGAGGGCTTCTGATCCCGGAATTGATCAAATCAATATTTAAACCACTGGTAGTTGCAGTGGACTCACCGTTTGGAATCATTTTAATTTCCGTTGTTACGCAGGTATTGTGGATAGTAGGTCTACATGGTTCATCGATCGTCAGCGGGGTCGTAGGTGCCTTCGAGTTAGGGAACCTGACTGCTAATGCAGCACTTGTTACTCAGGGGCTTTCACCAGAGTATATCTATACTGAGCCATTCAGGGCATTTTTTATGATACTGGGAGGTGCAGGTGCAACGATCGGTTTGAATATTCTGATGCTCAGAAGTAGGTCAAAACAGCTAAAGACACTGGGAAGGCTTGCAATTGTGCCGTCGATCTTTAATATTAATGAGCCGCTGATCTTTGGAACCCCAATTGTTCTGAATCCTACATTGGCTATCCCGTTTATTTTGGCTCAGACTGTGAATGGGCTGCTGACCTATCTGATTATGTATGTGGATATCATAGGAAAAACTTTCACATATGTTCCGTGGACTACGCCAGCCCCCATCGGTGCGGCCATTTCAACAATGGATTTTAAGGCATTCATATGGGTACTTCTATTAATTATAGTTGACCTTATTATCTGGTTCCCATTCTTTAAATCTTATGAGAAACAGCTGATCCTTGAGGAAAAAGAAGAGATGGAGGCAGATGCATAAATATGACAAAGGAAGAAATTCACAGACATATATTATGGGGGGCAGCAACAGCTGCCTATCAGGTAGAAGGTGCGGCATTTTGCGATGGCAAAGGGAAAAATTCTTGGGACGAATATTATGAAATCAATGCCCTGGGATACGATGGCTCTGTTGCAGTAGACCATTATCACCATGTTGCAGAGGACTTAAAACTAATGCATGAGATTGGTCTCCAAACATATAGATTCTCTGTTTCGTGGTCCAGAATCCTTCCTAAGGGAACAGGAGAGATAAACCCGAAAGGGCTGGAATTTTATGATTTTATTGTGGATACACTGAACGGCTATGGAATAGAACCGTATCTGACCATATATCATTGGGATCTGCCGCTTCCGCTTTTGAAAAAAGGCGGGTGGCTGAATCCAGAGGTGATTGATGATTATCTTCAATACTGCAGGATACTGTTTGAACATTTCCGGGGGAGGGTGCGGATTTGGGGCACGATTAACGAGCCTGCTTCCGAAGTGATAGAAGGATATATTCAGGGAACTCATCCGCCACAGGAAAAGAATTATGCACATGCACTGCAGGTATCACACCACTATAATCTGGCAAGTGCGTCAGCGATAAAACTGTTTAGGGAAATGGGAATGGAGGGGAAGATAGGAATCGTCCTCAATCCGATGCCAGTTGACGTTCTTAAAGAGACGCCGGATAATCTGAAAGCAAGAGAGATTGCATATGATTTCCTGTCAGACTGGTATTTAAGCCCTGCATTGACAGGACATTATCCTGAGAAGATGCTGGAATACTGCCAGAAAACATTTGATTCACCTAAGCTCCGGGAATCTGATTACCGTCTGATGGAAGAAAACACAGGAGATTATCTTGGTGTGAACTATTATATGCGCAGGGTTGTTGAGGCGAAGGACCTAACCAGTAAAAACATAGAAGAAAATTACTCTTTTGTCAGAGTACCGGATGGAAAATACACAAAGTGGGGTTGGGAAATTTATCCTGAGGGAGTTGCAAATCTACTGGAACGAATCTATAATGATTATGGAAAGATCGAGATTATCATAGCAGAAAATGGGATTGGTTTTGACGATCAGGTCGACGAATCAGGGCAGTTCCAGGATGATGAAAGGATCTCGTATATGCGTCAGCATATTAAGATTATCGAACAGCTCTGTGGCGAGGGCTATGATATCTCTGCTTATTATGTCTGGTCAGCCATTGATCTGCTTTCCTGGACAAACGGCTACCAGAAGAGATATGGCTTAATAGGAGTAAATTATAATACATTAAAACGAAGCATCAAGAAAAGTGGATTCTGGTATAAAAGGTTTATATTAGAGGGTGATGAATAGGAGCGTATACAGTAATGGAAAACAATGAAGAAAATTTATTAAATATAATCGTAAACTCAGGTGAGGCAAAATCTCTGGCCTTTGAATCGATCCAGTTAGCTAAAAAGGGACAATTGGATGCAGCGGAGGAAAAGCTAAATGAAGCAAAACAATTACAATTAAAGGCGCATAATGCACAGACAGAACTATTGGTGCAGGAGGCAAATGGAGAACAAACTCAGTTTAGTATGCTTCTGATCCACGCTCAGGATCATTTGATGAATAGTATAACGTTCGTAGACCTTTCAAAAGAGATAATAGAATTATACAGGAGGCAAAAGTAATGAAAAATATATATTTGATTTGTGCAGCAGGATTATCGACGAGCATGATGGTTGAAAAGATGAAAAAGGCGGCTTTAAAGGATGGATTCGAGTGTACGATCCAGGCAGTAGGCATACCTATGGCAGAAAGTATCGTGCCAAATGCTGACTGTATACTTTTAGGACCACAGATCCGTTTTGAGAAGGAGAATATCTGCAAAATCGCAGGAGATGTGCCTGTAGCTGTAATTGATATGAAGGATTATGGAAGAATGAATGGGGAAGCTGTGGTACAGAAGGCCAAAGAGCTGATAGAAGGCAGATAATTAAAGAAATGTTTTCGTGTCGGTATTATCTATCATAAGCCCCCTTGTTAGAGTTGGGTATGAAACAATACTTATCGACTTATCCCCCTTTTTGTGCTATGATTACGAATGTATAATTATAGCGCAGAAAGGGGTATTTTCATGGAAAATGCGTCTGAAAATAAAATCTATAAAAAGGGACTTTCAAAACATATCAGCGTTGGTCTACTGGCCCACGTGGATGCAGGTAAAACAACATTATCCGAAAGTATGCTGTATACAAGCGGCAGCATCCGTAAACTTGGCAGGGTAGATCACCAGGATGCTTTCTTAGATACATTTGAGTTAGAGCGGGCCAGAGGAATCACGATTTTCTCGAAACAGGCGGTTCTTTCCTGGAAGGATCTTGACATTACTCTGCTAGACACACCGGGACACGTAGACTTTTCAGCAGAGATGGAACGGACACTGCAGGTATTGGATTATGCGGTTCTTGTGATCAGCGGTGCCGATGGAGTACAGGGACACACTGCTACGCTCTGGCGTTTACTTAAGCAGTATGAGATCCCGGTCTTCCTGTTCATTAATAAGATGGATCAGGATGGGACTGACCGAGAAGTAACTCTAAAAGAACTAAAGAAACGATTAAGTGACGGATGCATAGACTTTAGAGAAGCAACCTGTCTTCAATATTCAGAGAGTTTGGAAAATGCAGAGAGTCTGAAAGATGTAGATAGTCTGGAAACTTTAAATAGTCAGGGCCAGGCAGAAGGTTCGAATCCTCCGGGATTTATGAGCGGTGAATGGCTTGAGAATCTGGCTGTCTGTGAGGAAGAGATGCTGGAAGAGTACCTTGAGACAGGAAGGGTTAAGAAAAATTCTGTGATAAGTGCGATTAAAGACCGTAAGGTATTTCCCTGCTACTTTGGCTCTGCACTGCGTCTGGATGGTGTAAAAGAGCTCCTTAATGGACTGAGAGAGTTTACGGACTGCCGGGAATATCCAGAAACATTCGGGGCAAAGGTTTATAAAATTGCAAGGGATGATCAGGGAAACAGATTGACCTATCTAAAAGTGACGGGCGGATGTCTTCATGTGAAGGATATGCTTCCGGGGATGGAGGAAAAGATCAACCAGATCCGTATCTATTCCGGTGCGAAGTATGAGCTGGCACAGGAGGTCGAAGCAGGAGGCGTCTGTGCGGTGACAGGGCTTAGCACCACCTATCCGGGGCAGGGGATCGGGATTGAAAAAGCCACAGACATGTTTCTCCTTGAGCCGGTTCTGACCTATCAGATCCAGCTGCCGTCGGACTGTGATGTGCACAGCATGCTGTTGAAGCTAAGGCAGCTGGAGGAGGAAGAGCCTCAGCTCCATATCGTATGGGAAGAGCAGTTAGGGGAGATTCATGCACAGCTGATGGGAGAGGTACAGATCGAGATACTGAGAGATATCATTTTCAAGAGATTTGGCGTGGCAGTTGAATTTGGCGCCGGAAATATCGTATATAAGGAAACGATCGAGGAGGCAGTAGAAGGTGTTGGACACTTTGAACCACTGCGCCATTATGCGGAGGTCCATCTGCTGCTGGAACCGGGAGAGCGGGGGACAGGCCTTCAATTTTTCTCAGACTGCAGTGAAGATGTTCTGGATCGGAATTGGCAGCGGCTGATTCTGACACATCTGGAGGAAAAAGAGCATAAAGGAGTTCTCACAGGTTCTGCGATTACTGATATGAAGATGACACTGATCGCCGGAAAGTCCCATCTCAAGCATACGGAGGGCGGGGATTTCAGACAGGCAACATACCGCGCTGTGCGCCAGGGCTTAAAGAAGGCGAAGAGCATCCTTTTAGAGCCATGGTATGAATTTCGGATCGAGGTACCTTCTGCCAATATCGGCAGAGCCATGGCGGATATCCAGAAAATGCATGGTCAGTTCGAGCATCCTGAGACTGACGGGGAAATGTCTGTTCTAAAGGGGAGCGCTCCGGTATCAGAAATGAGAGGATACCAGAGCGAATTTCTCTCCTATACCGGCGGCCACGGGCGTTTGTTCTGCAGCTTAAAAGGATATGAGCCCTGCCATAACCAGGAGGAGATCATTGAGGCTGTGGGATATGATTCGGAAGCGGATCTTGAGAATCCGACCGGTTCTGTTTTTTGTGCACACGGTGCCGGATTCGTAGTTAAGTGGGACCAGGTGGAGGAATACATGCATCTTGAGCATGCATGGAAGTCTGGAGATGAGACCAGGGAGACTGCCTATATACCTTTGCAAAGCCAGTCATCCTCCCGGATCGAATTGACGGAAAAGGAGCTGGATGCGATCTATAGAAAGACTCCGGATCCGGTCAGGAGAAATGTAAGCTCCACTCCGGTAACCGTGCATGCAAAGGAAAAGGGGACTCCGGATCCGAAATGGGCAGAGCGGCAGAATGAGAAGCGAAAGCAGGAGGAGTACCTGCTCGTAGACGGATATAATATTATTTTCGCATGGGAGGAGTTAAAGGAACTGGCCCAGATCAATATCGAGAGTGCCAGAGATAAGCTGATGGACATCCTGTGTAATTATCAGGGGTATAGAAAATGTACCCTCATTCTGGTCTTTGATGCATATAAGGTAGAGGGAAATCCGGGAGAGGTCCTAAAGTACCACAATATTTACGTGGTCTACACAAAAGAGGCGGAGACCGCGGATCAGTACATCGAGAAGACTGTGCGCAGGATGAACAGGAAATATCAGGTTACTGTGGCCACCTCCGATGCACTGGAACAGGTGATCATCTTAGGGCAGGGAGCGCAGCGCCTTTCTGCACTGGGATTAAAAGAAGAGGTAGAACTGATGATGAAAGAGATTCGAAGTGAATTCCTGGGGCAGATCCCGGAAGATCGGAATTATCTCTTTGATCACATGAGTCAGGATCTAGCGAAGAAAATGGAACATGTACGACTAGGAAAAGAAACAAAATAATTGCTCCAAAATCAGACGGCTGAGTAACAGAGGAAAAACTGTTAATCAGCCGTTTTCTTTATATACATTTTTCTGATGCTGGCTGTTTCAGGGAGATATTTTGTTTTAAGGTATTCTGTTTTAAATGAGGAATCCAGTATCCAAAAGCAAGGATTTGAGGTATAATTATAGAAAGTGTAAAAGCGGAAAAATAGCGTGTTTGAGGTATCATAATCACATGAAAATGAAAGAAATGAAAAGCAAATGAAATATGTGGCACATATCAGTGAAGACGGTCTGCGGGAACAAAGTGTAAAAGAACATTTAGAAGGTGTGGCAAAATTAGCCGGGGAATTCGCATCAGAATTCTGTTATGGAGACTGGGGATATTGCTGCGGTATGCTTCATGATATAGGAAAATACTCGGAAAGATTTCAAAACCGTATCAGAGGTAATGAGGCAAAAGTGGATCATGCCACGGCAGGAGCCCAATTATGTCAGGAATTAGGGAAAGAAAAAGGCGGTTTTTACACAGCGCTGGCTTATTGCATTGCCGGTCATCATGCCGGTCTTTCGGATACAGGCACAAGTGTGGATACTGGAGTGCGGGGAACCTTTATGGGCAGAATGAAAAAGAAGGTGGAACCTTATCAAGCATATAAAGAAGAGATCACGATTCCTTTGTTGAAGACTCCGTTTTTCCGGACAGCTGACAGAAAAGATCCTAGTTTTGCCATGAGTTTTTTGATTCGCATGTTATATTCCTGCCTTGTAGATGCGGATTATCTTGATACGGAAGGATTTATGAGGGATGGAGAAACAGAAAGAACAGCGGGTGAGGAGATTCCTGTACTTTTGGAGAAACTAAATCGTTACATATCCGGCTGGCTTGTGAATGAAGACAGAGATACGATCAACGGGCGAAGAACGGAGATCCTTAAGAGTTGTATAAAAAAGGGAAGTGAGAAAAAGGGCCTGTTTCGTCTGACCGTTCCTACCGGAGGCGGGAAAACAGCTGCATCACTGGCGTTTGCATTGAATCATGCGGCAGTGCATGGAATGAAGCGTATTATTTATGTGATTCCTTATACCAGCATTATTGAGCAGAATGCGAAAGTTTTTTGTGACATTCTAGGGGAGAACAATGTATTGGAACATCACAGCAATATAGACTATGGAAGCTCGGAAGAACTCAAGCCTAAACAGCTGGCAGCTGAAAATTGGGATTTACCGATAGTGGTAACAACAAATGTACAGTTTTTTGAGTCGCTGTTTTCCAATAAATCATCCAAATGCAGGAAACTGCATAACATTGCGAATAGCATTATTATTTTTGATGAAGCCCAGATGCTGCCCAATGATTATTTAAAGCCATGTATTGCGGCCATGGAAGAATTGATACGGCACTATCAGAGCAGTATTGTGTTATGTACTGCAACACAGCCATCACTCAGGGCTTTTTTCTCACCGGATATGGACTGCCTGGAATTGTGTCCTCGTATGGAAGAGCAGTTCCACTTTTTCAAGAGATCCACGCTAAAAGATTTAGGGAGAATCTCAGAAGAAGAGCTTTTGGAACGGCTAAAAGTTGAAAACCAGGCATTGTGTATCTTAAATACGAAAAAAGGCGTGAGAAAGGTGTATGAGGAATTAAAAGGCGAAGGGGTTTATCATCTTTCGACTTTTATGTATCCCAAACATCGGAAAGCGAGGCTGGCTGCTATACGGGAAGGGTTGAAATCAGGGACGAAATGTATTGTGATCGCTACCAGCCTGGTGGAGGCGGGGGTCGACTTAGATTTTCAGACGGTATACAGACAGCTCGCCGGAGTGGATTCTATGATCCAGGCAGCAGGACGATGCAACAGGGAAGGAAAAAGGGATCTCTCAGACAGCTTTACTTATATCTTTCAAATGGAGGATGCGCAGAGGATTCCGGGACAGGAGCAGCAGATAGATACAGCAAAACAGATCATCAGGAAATATGAAGATCTATCGTCACTTGATGCTATAGAGGCATATTTTGCAGGACTCTACCGCTTTAAAGGGGAAGCCCTCGACAGGAAGAATATACTGGGAGAATTTCAAAAAGGGAGATTTGCATTTGCCAAGGTTGGACAAGAATTCAAGCTGATTGAGCAGGCTGCAAAGACGATTCTGATCCCAAGAGATGCGCGTGCAGTAGAAATAGCGGAAGAGCTGAAATATAAAGGGGCTGCAAAGGACCTGATGCGGGAAGCCTCGCAATACTGTGTGAATGTGTATGACAATCTTTTTCAAAAATTGTATAGTGCAGGGATGGTTACAGAAGTATCGGAAGAATTGAAAGAGGAATTTTTCGTCTTGCGAAGCTGTGAAGATTATTCAGAGGAAACTGGACTGCGGATCGATGTAGAACTGGGAAGTGATCTGTGGTTTTAAAATGTTTTGAATTCATAAGAATCAAGAGCGAAGAAAGGAGATGAGATCAGAAATGGGAATCGGAGTTAAAGTCAAGGTCTGGGGGGATTATGCCCTTTTTAGCAGACCCGAAATGAAGGTAGAACGCTGCAGCTACGATGTGATGACACCCTCTGCAGCGCGGGGGATTTTGGAAGCTATCTACTGGCATCCGGGCATGTGCTGGAAGATTGACTGTATCCATGTATTGAAACCAATACAGTTTACATCGATCCGCAGAAATGAGGTGAAAAGCAAGATCTCTGCAAACAATGCATTATCGGTCTACAATGGTGCTAAAAAGGAACTTTTCATCAGCAGTAAAGAGGATATCGTGCAGAGAGCCTCACTATTGTTAAAAGATGTTGAGTATGTCATTGAGGCCCACTTCGAGATGACGGACAAAGCCAATGAGACTGACAACCCGGGAAAATTCAAGGACATTATTATGAGGCGGTTAAAGCGTGGGGAATGCTATCACACACCCTATTTTGGCTGCCGTGAATTCCCGGTAAATTTCTGCCTTTGCGAAGAAGAGCCGCATGGCGCTTATGACAAGGTGGAAGAAAAGGATTTAGGCTTCATGCTATATGATATGGATTACTCAGATCCAGAGAATATACAGCCTATGTTTTTTAGGGCAGTCATGCGCGGGGGTGTATTGGATTTGAGAGACTGTGAGGTGGTTCGATGATACTGAATGCTTTGGTAAAGCACTATGAGACCTTGGCAGAACAGGGTAAAGTGTCGAGACAAGGATGGTGTCAGGCAAAGGTCTCCTATGCATTGGATCTTGATGTTGAGGGGAATCTGTTGGGCGTTATTTCGCTGAAACAGGAAGTACAGCGGGGTAAAAAGACTGCATGGACACCACAGCTGATCGAAGTCCCGCAGATGGTATCCCGCTCATCGGGAGTAGCTGCCAATTTTCTGTGTGACAATTCAAAGTATATACTGGGAATCGACAAGGATGGGACAGGCAGACGTATCACGGAGTGTTTTCAGGCAGCAAAAAAGAAGCATTGCGAATTGCTGGAAACAGTACATAGTGAGGCAGCCTTGGCTGTTAAAAATTTCTTTTTGAAGTGGGATCCTTCACAGGCCAAAGAAAATGAAGAGATTCTCGAAAAGTGGGAAGACATCACGGCAGGAGGAAATCTGATCTTCAATGTGGGGGCTCGATTTGCCCATGAGGATCATGCGATACGTGAAATATGGGAGAAAAGCCTGCAGACACAAGGCGGTGAGGCGGGGGCAGTCTGCCTTGTCACTGGCAGTAAAACGGAAATATCCAGGATCCATACTGCGATCAAAGGGGTTCAGGGGGCACAGTCCAGCGGAGCAGCTCTGGTATCGTTTAATGCTCCGGCTTTTGAGTCTTATGGGAAGGGGCAGAGCTACAATGCCCCGGTAGGGAAATATGCAATGTTTGCTTATACGACAGCATTGAACTATTTACTGTCTAACCGGGAATATGTTTTCACGCTGGGGGATACGACGATTGTATTCTGGGCGGAAGATGGAGAAGAGATGTACCAGAGGCTGTTCATGGATTCCATGGAACCAGCAGAAGATAATCAGGAGATGTTAAAAGGGGTCTTTTCTAACCTGCAGACAGGCCGCAGTATCGACATAGAAGGGATCCAAATTAATCCGGAGCAAAGATTCTATCTCCTTGGACTTGCTCCTAATGCGGCACGCTTGTCGGTGAGATTTTTCTATCAGAATCATTTTGGGGAAATTTTATCTAATCTGCAGGAACATTATGAGGAGATGAAAATTGTAAAGCCATCCTGGGATACTCAGGAGTTTTTAGGTGTCTGGAGAATGCTGATGGAGACGGTAAACCAGAAATCAAAAGATAAAAAGCCACAGCCTAATATGGCGGCATCCGTGTTTGAAGCAATTTTATCCGGGAGAAGGTATCCAGAAAGTTTATATAGTAATGTGATGATACGGATACGTGCAGAACAAGGAAGAATTACCTGGGGGAGAGCAGCAATTATCAGGGCATGTTTGATACGGAATCATGGAAAGCAATGGATGAAGGAGGGCACATTTGTGGGATTAAACGAACAGTGTAAAGATGCAGCATATGTATTAGGAAGGGAATTTGCTGTACTGGAGGCGATTCAGGAGGATGCAAATCCGGGAATTAACGCAACGATCAAAGACCGGTATTTTAACTCGGCATGTGCGACGCCGGCTTCAGTATTTCCTATTCTTCAAAAACTTAAGAACAGTCATATTCGGAAACTTGAGCCCAGGAAAAAGATTTATTATGAAAAAATACTGACCGAACTGCAGGGAAAGATAGAAGTGAATGACGGGCCATCTGCCGCATTTCCACGCCGGCTTAATTTGGAAGAGCAGGGGATGTTTATTTTAGGATATTACCATCAGGTTCAGAAACGCTACGAGAAAAAGGAGGAAAAGTAAATGAGTGAAGTGATTAAGAACAGGTATGAATTTGTTGTATTATTCGATGTAGAGAATGGCAATCCCAATGGAGACCCTGATGCGGGAAATATGCCGAGAATTGATCCGGAAAGCGGATACGGTCTGGTGACTGATGTATGTTTGAAGAGGAAAATCCGTAATTATGTGGAGATGGTAAAAGAAGAGGAGGAGGGGTACCAGATATATATCAAAGAAAATGTGCCTTTGAATCGAAGTGATAATAAGGCGTTTGAGTATTTGGGAATTGATGAAGATCAGAAAAAAGATTTGAAAAAGAATGATCCGGAAGCAGATCAGAAAATCAGAGACTTTATGTGTAAAAACTTCTATGATATCAGAACCTTCGGGGCTGTAATGACTACATTTGTAAAGGCCTCTTTAAACTGCGGACAAGTCAGGGGACCGGTACAGCTTGGATTTGCCAGGAGTATTGACCCGATCATCAGCCAGGAGGTGACGATCACAAGGGTGGCGATCACAACAGAAAAGGATGCGGGAAATAAGAGCACAGAGATGGGAAGAAAGAATATCGTACCTTATGGACTTTACAGGGCAGAAGGCTATATTTCCGCAAATCTTGCAAGAAAGGTCACCGGATTTTCAGAGGATGATCTCGAACTTTTGTGGGAGGCAGTCATCAATATGTTTGAACACGACCATTCAGCAGCAAGAGGAAAAATGTCGGTCAGAGAACTGATCGTATTCAAGCACAGCAGGGAACTGGGAGACTGTCCTGCCTATAAACTGTTTGAGGCTGTAGAAGTGAAGCGGAAAGAGGATGTGATTTATCCAAGAAAATACCAGGATTATGAAGTGACGGTCCATAAGGAACAGATTCCGGAAACAGTTGAGATGATAAGGAAAATATAATGGAATATAAGGAAGAAGATTATTTGATGATATCCGGTATCCAACATTTTCAGTTTTGCCGCAGGCAGTGGGCCTTAATTCATATAGAACAGCAATGGGCGGAAAATGTACATACAGTAGTAGGTGAATTGATGCACAAGAAAGTACATGATCCGTATCTGGCGGAAAACAGAAAAGATCTATTGATCACAAGATCACTGCCGGTATCCTCCCGGGAACTGGGCATAAGCGGAGAGTGCGATGTAGTAGAATTTCATAAGAGCGAAGAGGGCGTACATATCCAGGGGCATCGAGGTCTTTACCGTATCTATCCGGTTGAATATAAAAAAGGAAAACCAAAGATCTCAGATGAGGATATTCTGCAGATGGCGGCCCAGGTCATGTGTTTAGAAGAAATGTTTTCTACAGAAATACCGGAGGGTGCTGTCTTCTATGGCGAAACAAGGCGGCGTGAAGTAGTAGAGATAACAGCCAAATTAAGGGAACGGGTTCGGGACATGTTCAGGGAGATGCATCAATATTATGAGCGGCAGTATACCCCTAAGGTCAAGTGGAGTAAAAGCTGCAATGGGTGTTCACTGAAAGACATCTGTCTGCCGGGGCTTGGAAAAACAATGTCTGCAAAAGAATATGTGAAGCTGGCTTTGGAGGAAGAGGAATGAAGAAACTTTTGAATACCTTATATGTCACATCACAGGATAGTTACCTGGCTTTAGATGGTGAAAATATTGTCGTGCTGGATAAAGATAAGGAGATTGGCAGGCTTCCGCTGCATAACCTGGAAGGCATTGTTTCATTCGGCTACAGGGGAACGAGCCCGGCCTTAATGGGGGCATGTGCTGACAGAAATATCTCTCTTTGTTATGTAAGTCCAAGCGGAAAGTTTCTGGCGCGTGTGACTGGAAATGTGAAGGGAAATGTCGTACTGAGAAGAAAGCAGTTTGAGGCGGTGCGGGATGAAACAGTGAGCCTTGGGATAGCGAAAAACTGTATTATTGGAAAAGTATATAATGCAAGATGGGTCTTAGAGAGGTCTATACGAGACCACAGTATGCAAATTGATACCGAAAAAGTGAAACATGCTTCCGGGATGCTCAAGGATGCGGCTGTTGCAGTGCAAAATAGCGAATCTATGGATCAATTGAGAGGATATGAGGGAGAAGCCGCCAGTGTTTATTTTAGTGTATTCGATGAGATGATTCTGCAGCAGAAGAAGGATTTCTCATTTGAAGGCAGGAATAAAAGGCCGCCGACAGATAATGTGAATGCAATGCTGTCTTTTGTTTATACGTTATTGGCAAACAATATTGCATCTGCACTGGAAACAGTGGGATTAGATCCTTATATTGGAATGATGCACACAGAACGTCCGGGAAGAGTATCATTAGCCCTGGATCTGATCGAGGAGCTGCGTCCTGTGCTGGCAGACCGTTTTGTCCTTTCGGTCATCAATAAAAAAGTAGTCAGCGCGAAGGACTTTCTAAAGAAAGAGAATGGTGCTGTTTTGATGAAAGATGATGCCAGGAAACGTTTTCTTTCAGAATGGCAGAACAGGAAAAAAGAAATGCTGACTCATCCATATTTAAAAGAGAAGGTAGAGTGGGGAATGGTTCCCTATGTGCAGGCAATGCTTTTGGCAAGATATCTGCGGGGGGACCTGGATGCGTATCCGCCATTTTTATGGAAGTGAGGTGATACTTTGCTGGTATTGATCACGTATGATGTTAATACAGAGACGGCAGGTGGTAAAAAGAGACTGAGGAAGGTTGCAAAGCAATGTGTTAATTACGGGAGACGTGTGCAGAACTCAGTTTTTGAGTGTATCCTGGACAATGCACAATGTGTAATGCTGAAGTCTATTTTGACAGAAATCATAGATGAAGAAGTGGACAGCCTGAGATTTTACTACTTAGGAAACAAGTATAAGACTAAGGTGGAGCATGTGGGTGTTGATAGGGGAATTGCTGTGGATGAACCTCTCATTTTGTAGTGCGAATGTGAAGCACACATGAAAATCCCGGGGGATTCGCACCAGAAAAACTGCACAAAAACTATAGATATTATTAGTAAAAAGATTTAAAATGGAAATATATCCGAAGAAAACTGTGATATAGCACAAATAGTAAGAGGACTAAGATAGGATATTTGGATATATTTGCTGTCGTTCCCCTCGCGGGAACGTGGATTGAAATTTTCGTGGTTTGGTAGTTCTTTTCGCATCCTTTCGTCGTTCCCCTCGCGGGAACGTGGATTGAAATTCTTTCTGGATTACGAACATCCGGGAACCGTGGCAGTCGTTCCCCTCGCGGGAACGTGGATTGAAATCTGTATTTCAGGCATAATATCACCGATCGGAAAGTCGTTCCCCTCGCGGGAACGTGGATTGAAATTCCATAGTTTGAATACAAAAAAGAAACTCCATTAGGTCGTTCCCCTCGCGGGAACGTGGATTGAAATTGTCCATTTCACAGAAATTATTTCTTCCAGCATTGTCGTTCCCCTCGCGGGAACGTGGATTGAAATTATCAAGCGTATATCGCACCGTCTGGCATGATAGTCGTTCCCCTCGCGGGAACGTGGATTGAAATAAAACGATATAAAAACAAATACCCGTACCGATAGTCGTTCCCCTCGCGGGAACGTGGATTGAAATTTTAGGAAGGAGAAATAAACATGAGTATGTTTCCCGTCGTTCCCCTCGCGGGAACGTGGATTGAAATGACCAAATCATATTCTTCTGAATTACCTGCAAAGAGTCGTTCCCCTCGCGGGAACGTGGATTGAAATAATGTATTCAGATCCATCTGCTCCAGCTTGTCCGTCGTTCCCCTCGCGGGAACGTGGATTGAAATTTCTGAATGAAACGCATCACACGGCCCTGGTGGGTCGTTCCCCTCGCGGGAACGTGGATTGAAATATGAATATTCCCATTGCAATCGAAAATGCAAGCGTTGTTCCCTTCGCGGGAACGTGGATTGAAATGAATGTGTGGCATTTGGAAAGAAAGCAGAATACAGTCGTTCCCCTCGCGGGAACGTGGATTGAAGTATACATTATTTTATCAAGTAGTAACTTCATACTGGTCGTTCCCCTCGCAGGAACGAGGATTGAGATGTCTGTATTGCCCTGGCAAACTCGCTGGCCGATGAGCCGCTCCTTCGAGGAAAGCGGTTGAAGTTTGAAAAACTTATCTACTCCCTTTGTATAATTAACCCTCTTGAGGCAGGGAAAGAAGAATTAGTTTTTGGCCTATACATGTGTTACATCTAGCCTCTACAAGAAAACTCACATAATAAGCATGTCATACTTCTTCTTTCTCTGTTTACAGTTCTTTTAAAGTAGTTCTCATTCTAATATCAATAGAAAATATTTCTTCGATTGAAATTCCCTATTATTTTTTGAATATGGTTATTCCCTTTGTGCTTTGAACAGAAGGCTACACTCGAGTCATAGAGGGACTATAACAATATCGTTGTATTCTGAGAAAATGAAGTTTAATTTTATTGAAAACTATAAGTTTAATCACACTTTGCAATATATAAACCTAGAAAATGTTGTGCGATATATGTCTTGCAGGTGGGGTGCTGCAGAACTACGAAAAAGTGCATAAATTTTCCTTTTGTTTTTTGTACAATTAGCCGAAACAGGTAAAATTTTAAAAAATATATTGACTTTTTACTTCTTAAATACAATAATATAATTACTTTAATAAAACATTTAATAAAAGATAAACAAGAAAGAAAAAATAAAATCAGGGAGGATATGAATATGTTACAGCAAGTTATGACAGAACCAAAAGTGATTACATTTCAGGAAGTACCTACACCAGAACCGGCAGAAGGAGAAGTACTCGTAAAAGTGATGAATATCGGGATATGTGGATCAGACATCCATGTTTATCATGGGCAGCACCCTTTTACATCTTATCCTGTTACACAGGGACATGAGGTTTCCGCTAAGATTGTAAAGCTTGGAGAAGGTGTAAAAGGTTTTGAGGTGGGACAAAAGGTGACTATCCAGCCCCAGGTTGTATGTGGGGAGTGCTACCCGTGCCGCCACGGAAAGTACAATCTTTGTGAACAGCTCAAGGTTATGGGATTCCAGACAACAGGGACAGCATCCGAATATTTTGCGGTGGATGCACATAAAGTAACACTTCTTCCAGAAGGAATGAGTTATGAAGAGGGAGCTATGATCGAACCTCTGGCTGTAGCAGTTCATGCAGTTAGGCGTGCCGGAGATGTGAGTGGACTGAAGATTGCTGTATTAGGGGCAGGTCCGATTGGCAACCTGGTAGCTCAGGCTGCATTGGGGATGGGGGCAGAAACTGTCCTGGTTACAGATATCAGTGATGTGCGGCTTGAAAAAGCGAAGGAATGCGGTATCCAGTACACGGCTAACACAAAAACAGAGAATTTTGGGGATGCCATGCTGAGAGTATTTGGCCCAGACAAAGCGGATGTGATTTATGACTGTGCCGGGAATAATATCACAATGGGGCAGGCTATACAGTACGCAAGAAAAGGCAGTACGATCATCTTGGTTGCAGTTTTTGCGGGAATGGCACAGGTGGATCTTGCCGTACTCAATGACCATGAATTGGATCTGAATACGACTATGATGTACCGGAATGAAGATTATATCGATGCTATCCGCCTGGTGAATGAGGAGAAAGTGCACCTGAAACCGCTGATTTCTAAGGCATTTTCCTTCCGTGATTATGCAAAAGCCTATGAATACATAGATGAAAACAGAGAGACGACGATGAAGGTGATCATTAACGTTCAGGAGTAATCTTAACCGTATCAAGGAAGCGGCAAAACGTTTTATCAAGGAAACTGCGGAGTAGATTTCAGAATACGTTTTGAGAATTTAAAGAAGTATTTTCCCGTCCGCTCATAACAACGAGGGGCCGGGAGAATATCAGATAGATGTCGCAGGTAAGAAAGGGAAGGAGAAAGTAAAATGGGTATCGGAGCACGCAGTGCAGGTATAGCAGAACGAAAGTCTGTAAATGTGAATGAAGCATATCGGAATCCTATCGATCAGAAAATATCTTCGAGGGGCAGAGATCAGAAAAATATGTCAGATATAAACAGGCCGGATCAATATGCGCCGGATAAACAGGCCACAAATACAAATGTAAAAGTCCCGCTGATCAGTAAGCTTGCCTATGGAATGGGAGACGTGGGATGTAACTTCAGCTGGATGTTCGTAGGAAATTTTTTAATGATCTTTTATACAGATGTATTCGGTATCAGCATGAGCGCGGTTGCGGGACTGATGTTGTTTTCCCGATTCTGGGATGCCATCAATGACCCGGTGATCGGCAGTCTGACAGATAAGACAAAGACCAGATGGGGACGTTACCGCCCATGGCTTCTGATTGCCGCGCCGCTGACCGCAGTCATCCTGATGCTCACTTTCTGGGCGCATCCGGACTGGTCATCCACAGCTAAGATTGTCTACATGGCAGTGACTTACTGCATCTTAGTGCTGGGATACACCTGTGTGAATATCCCTTACGGAACATTATGCGGAGCTATGACACAGAATATAGAAGAACGTGCCCAGATCAACACCTTCCGCTCTGTTGCAGCCATGATCGCGATTGGAGTGATCAATATTATCACAGTCCCGCTGATCACGAGGCTTGGGGCCGGAGATGAGAAAAGGGGATATCTGATGATCGCTGTCATTTACGGATGTATTTTCGCTGCCTGCCACATTTTCTGTTTTTCGAAAACAAAAGAGGTTATTACGATCCCTGAGAAACAGAAGGTGTCACTAAAACGCCAGTTAAAGTCAGTCCTCGTGAATAAGCCATACATACTAGCCTTGATCGGACAGCTGTTATTCGGATTTACCTTATATGGAAGAAACGCCGACGCACTCTATTATTTTACCTATGTGGAAGGAAATAAAGCCTTCTTTACCACCTATTCCATGTGCATCATCATCCCATCCATTATCGGAGCAGCATGTTTTCCAATGCTCTTTAAATGGACCAATAACAAAGGCAGGGCAGCCTCCATATTTGCGCTGTTGACCGGGATCAGCATGTTGAGCCTGTACCTGTTCAGCGTCCGCACCTCCCCGGTATTATTTTATGGAGTATCCGGACTGACCCAGTTTTTCTTCTCTGGTTTCAACACCGCCATCTATGCGATCATTCCCGACTGCGTGGAATACGGAGAGTGGAAGACCGGACTGCGCAACGATGGATTCCAATATGCCTTCATTTCCCTTGGAAATAAAATCGGAATGGCATTGGGAACTTCCCTTCTGGCCCTGGTTCTCGGCGCAGCCGGCTATGTGGCAAATCAGCAGCAGAATGAGGCAGTGCTCGCAGTCATGAAACACTCCTTCACAACCATCCCGGGAATCCTGTGGGTAGTAACCGGGGGCGTACTGTTCTTCTACCGCCTAAATAAAAAACGCTATAACCAGATCGTAAGCGAAATCCAGGAACGAAAATTATAAGAGGGGGGACGCCTGCCGAAAGCCCCAGGCGCACCCGCTGGGGCTTTCGGCAGGCTGGTTCATCCGGTCAGAAGGAAAGTTCACTCCTCCAGGCGTTTCCAGAGAGCTCGCCACATAGCAGATGCTGTGTGTGGCTGCATTTCCTTCCGTTGCCCTTCCGCGACATCCCTACGTTTAGCGAGTGGAACCTACCGATCCGATAGGCGCAGCCTGAGGGAAAGCAGGGAGGCGGGGGGTGGAGGAATGCCATCGGATGTTTTCGGGACATTTAGTGTTTCTTCACTAAGCGCCCTGCCCCAAAAACATCCGATGGCATTCCTCCACCCCCCGCCTCCCTGCTTTCCCTCAGGCGACCCCTTTTCCGCATCGTCCCCCACTCGTTAAACAAATGTCATTCTTTGACAAATTCAGACATTTATGATATGATAAGCAAACGACAAGGTGTGAATGACAATCAGCATTTACACCTTTTTTTCGCGCTGGCGGTTATGAGATTATGAGGAGAGTGCAGGCGGGGTGAGAATCCCCGTTTTGACGTTACCAGCAGGCAGATGAGGATTGGTGTAGGAGAAAGGAGAGCTATTTTGCTTACGATTAACAATTATGTGAAAGCGAAATCCCTGGAAGAGGCATATGAATTGAATCAGGCCAGGAATGCCCGTGTGATGGGCGGTATGATGTGGATGCGGCTTGGAAATGCAAAGGTACAGACGCTGATAGATTTATCGGATCTGGGACTGGATCAGATTGAGGAGACGGAGCATACGTTTAAGATCGGTGCGATGTGTACACTGAGGCAGCTGGAGCTCCATGAAGGGCTTCGGGAAGCCTATGGGGATTCTATTGCAGAGTCTGTTCGCCATATTGTGGGTGTGCAGTTCCGCAATCAGGCCACTGTGGGGGGAAGTATTTACGGAAGATTCGGGTTTTCCGATGTGCTGACCTGCCTCCTGGCTCTGGATACATTTGTAGAATTATATGACGGCGGCACGATCCGTCTGTCTGAGTTTGTGAATCATAAACGGGATAAGGACATTCTTGTTTCGATCATTATCAGAAAAAGTAAGAGAAAGCTGCATTACAGCTCTATCCGCCAGACAAAGACGGATTTTCCGGTATTGGCATGTGCAGTTGTGACAGGACCGGTACACGGAAAGGAAACCTGGTATTTTTCCATCGGTGCCCGGCCGATGAAGGCGGAGGTTCTGGAAAAGGAATGGGAGATTTCGAAAGATATTTCCGATGAACAGCTGGAAATCTATGCAAAAGAAGCAGCAGCGCAGTTTAAATATGGTACGAATATGAGAGGCAGTGCGAAGTACAGGCAGCATCTGGCAGAGGTCCTGATCATGCGTGCGATGCGTTCGATTTTAGCGGAGGACAAATAGATGGAGATAAAGATCAAGTTAAATGGAAAACAGATGACCACAGAGGTGAACGCGGATTCGATTCTGTTAGATGTACTGAGGGATCTGGGATGCCACAGTGTCAAATGCGGATGTGAGACCACCAACTGCGGTCTGTGTACCGTGTGGATCAATGGGAAATCCCGGCTTTCCTGTTCCATCCTGGCTGCCAGTGTGGACGGACAGGAGATTACTACCTTAGAAGGAGTGAAGGCTGAGGCAGAAGCGTTTGGCGAATTCCTGGCAAAGGAAGGGGCAGAGCAGTGCGGTTACTGCTCACCGGGATTTATCATGAATGTGCTGGCGATGATGCGGGAGCTGGATGATCCTGATATTGATGAGATCAAAGAGTATCTGGCAGGTAATTTATGCAGATGTACGGGCTATATGGGACAGCTTCGTGCCATCCAGAAGTATCTGCAGTTTAAAAAGGAGGTGCGCTCATGAGAGTGGTAAATCAGCCAATCCCCAAAGTGGATTCCAAGGCATTGGTGACTGGGAAAGGAGTCTATACGGATGACCTGGCTCCGTCCGACTGTCTGATCGTAAAAATTCTGCGCAGCCCTCATGCCCATGCCCTGATTAAGGACATCAATACATCAAGGGCAGAAGCTGTGGAGGGGATCGAGTGTATCCTGACTTATAAAGACTGCCCGGACAAACGCTTTACCATGGCAGGCCAGACCTATCCGGAGCCAAGCCCCTATGACAGGCTGATCCTGGATGAGCGTGTGCGGTTTGTAGGAGATGCCGTTGCGATCGTGGCTGGGACAAGCAGGGAAGCAGTCACTAAAGCATTAAAATTGATCAAGGTAAAATATGAAGTTCTGGAGCCGGTTCTGGATTTTTGTAAGGCGAAAGACAATCCGATCCTGGTACACCCTGAGGATAACTGGAGGAGCCTTGTTCCGGTTGGAGCGGACAACAAGAGGAACCTGTGTGCCCATGAGGAGGACTCTGCAGGAGATGTGGATGCTGTTCTGAAATCCTGTGAGTATGTGGTAGACAGAGTTTATCATACAAAAGCGAACCAGCAGGCCATGATGGAGACGTTTCGAACCTATACATATCTGGATGCATATGGAAGACTGAATATCGTGTCCTCCACACAGGTTCCGTTCCATGTGCGCCGTATCCTGGCAAATGCACTGGATGTTCCGAAGTCAAAGATCCGCGTGATCAAGCCAAGGATCGGCGGCGGTTTCGGAGCCAAGCAGACGGTTGTTACAGAGGTCTATCCGGCACTGGTAACATGGAAAACAGGGAAGCCTGCGAAGATCATTTACACGAGAGAGGAGTCTTTTATCGCATCTTCTCCGCGTCACGAGATGGAGATCCATGTCCGTGTAGGAGCAGATCAGGACGGGATCATCAAGGGAATCGACGTCTATACCTTGTCCAATACAGGGGCATTTGGTGAGCACGGACCGACAACGGTGGGGCTGTCCGGCCACAAGTCTATCCCGTTATACGGAAAAACAGAGGCTTACCGTTTTAACTATGATGTCGTGTATACAAACGTAATGTCTGCCGGGGCTTACAGAGGATATGGTGCGACCCAGGGGATTTTTGCCGTGGAGTCGGCGGTCAATGAGCTGGCTGAGAAAATGGGTATGGACCCGGTTGCCTTACGCGAAAAAAATATTGTCAGGGAAGGTCAGGTTATGCCTGCTTACTATGGCGAGACAGCGAACAGCTGTGCACTGGACCGCTGCCTGCAGCGTGCCAAGGATATGATCGGCTGGGACGAGAAGTATCCGTGCCGCGATATGGGAAATGGAAAAGTCAGAAGTGTGGGTGTAGCAATGGCGATGCAGGGTTCCGGTATTTCCGCCGTGGATACGGCATCCGTGGGAATCAAGGTTAATGATGACGGATTCTACAGTCTGATGATCGGTGCAACCGACATGGGAACCGGATGTGACACGATCCTGGCCCAGATGGCGGCAGAGTGTCTGGACTGTGAGATGGAAGACATCATTGTGCATGGTGTAGATACGGATGCCTCCCCATATGACTGCGGTTCTTATGCATCCAGCACAACATATGTGACGGGAATGGCTGTTGTGAAGACCTGTGAAAAACTGCGGGAGAAAATCTGCGAAAAGGGTGCGGCATACCTGGGCTGTTCTGTAGAAGATGTAGAATTTGACGGAAAGCAGGTAACGAATCTGAACAATGGCGAGAGTATTTCCAGAATGGATATCGGTAACCAGGTGATGTGTAATAATGAAGAAGCACTGTATGCAACCGAGGCGTTCAGCTCACCGGTTTCCCCGCCGCCGTTTATGGTGGGTATGGCAGAGGTTGAGATCGACAAGGCGACAGGGCAGATCGAGCTTCTTGATTATGTGGCAGTCGTGGACTGTGGAACCGTCGTCAACCCGAATCTGGCAAGACTTCAGACAGAGGGCGGTATTGCACAGGGGATCGGCATGGCTTTGTATGAGGATATTGTATACAGCGAAAAAGGAAAGAATTTCAGTAATTCTTTTATGCAGTATAAGATACCGACCCGCCTGGATGTGGGAACGATACGGGTGGAATTCGAGAGCAGTTACGAGCCGACAGGTCCGTTTGGTGCAAAATCTATCGGTGAGATCGTTATCAACACTCCGCCGCCGGCAATCTCCAATGCGGTACAGAATGCCACAGGGGTGATGATCCGTGAACTGCCGATCACATCTGAGAAGATCTACTGGGGGATGCGCGGACAGAATATCTGATAGGAAAAGAAAGAAGAGACTGTTATAAAATATGAGTTTAAGACAGAAAGATTGGGAGATCGAACCGATCTCCCAATCCGTCGCCAGACTTTATTTTGTAACAGTCTCTTTTCGTTTTGGATGAAATGTTGGCAGAATAATTTGGGCGGCCTTGCAGCTTGTTATTTACTGCCTGTTTCTTGTTCTTTGGCTGACTTCTGATAGGCGAGGCGCTGGGTACCGTCATCCGTGTATATGATCCCACAGTATTTAAAACCATTCTTATCCAGAGTATGCTGCATGACTACATTATCTCTGTGGGTGTCGAGTTTTAAGTTCCCGCATTGTTCAAACGCCCAGTTGAGGCAGAAGGTTCCAGCTCCCTTTACTGTCCTGTCCGAAGTGATACGGTGTACGACTCCATAAGGAGAATCGTTGAGCCACTGTCCGTCATAGATTCTCATATAGGTGTCATCCCGCCCTTCTTTATAATAGAAAGTTGCGATGATCTTCCCGTCTTCTTCACATACATAGCTGCAGCCATCTTCTATATCCTGTGCAACCATCTGCTTGGGTGGATATGAATTCCCCCATTGATGTGGATTCCCATGGCTTGACATGAAGGCACGGGCCTTTTCATACATATGCAGCAATGTATCAAGATCTGTCATTTGTGATTTTCTGATTTTCATAATGATAATAACCTTTCAAATGTTCTCATAGAGGTCATGGGGCAAAATACCTTTTGACCCTGGTGTCATGTTATTATTGTAAAACGGATTCTTTTATTAAGCAATTAGAAAAAAAGCTGAATTATGAAACCTTTTTGCTTGAAAAACTGTCTATTTAATGTAATGATAGAAGTATACAAATGAGGAGGACATATTTGATGGGCAGCAGGAGGAAACTATTACTTACATTAGGAATCACAGCGGGGGCTTTAACCTGTGCATATATAGGTGTATCTGTTTATTTTATGAATCATTTCTATAATGGTACACAGATCAATGGTGTTGACTTTTCCATGAAGACAACGGAGGATGCAGAAAAGTTTTTTAAGAAACAAATAGAGAATTATCGTTTAACTATTCTGCCAAACGAAGGGGAGAAGGAAACACTGTCGGGAGAAGAAATCTCAATAAAGTATGTTAAAAATAAGGATTTAAAACATGCGATGGAGAGGCAGAATGCCTTTTTATGGCCGTCTATGTTCTGGAAGAAAAACCAGTTGGATGTGGAAGTAGATTTTTCCTTCGATGAAAAAAAGCTGGAGGAGAAGGTGGAGTTACTCGACTGCTTTCAGAATGAGGGGAAAACGGAGCCGCAGAATGCGAAACCCGAATTTAACGGAGAAAAGTTTGAGGTAAAACCGGAAGTGCTCGGAACAAAGGTGGATCAGGAAAAGGTAAAAGAAACAATCAAAAATGCAGTCTGCAATTTAGCAGAGTCAGTCAACCTGAAAGAAGAGGACTGCTATCAGAAACCAAAGTATACTAAAGATTCTAAAGAGGTAGCGGCTGCCTGTGATGCGCTCAACCAATATTGTAAAGCGAGCATCACTTATGACATGGCACCTCAGAAGGAAGTGGTGGACAAGAAGCTGATCTCAGAGTGGGTGTCATTTGATGAAAATATGAATGTTACGTTTCATGAAGATAAGGCCAGAGAATATATGAATAATTTTGCTGCCAAATATGAAACTCTCTATGCAACCAGGCCACTGACGACCCCATGGGGGAAAGCAACCGAAGTGTATGGCGGGACATATGGCTGGGCTTTCGACGAAGCGGCGGAAGCAGAAGCCTTGATTGCCAGTATTAAAGCAGGGGAGACAGTAACTAAGGAACCTGCGTATGAACAGCGGGCAGCAACTCATGAGCCGCAGGACTGGGGAAAGACCTTCATCGAGGTTGATCTGAGTGAGCAGTATATGTGGTATATCGTGGATGGAAATGTGGCATTTGAGACTGCAGTCGTGACGGGGAAACCATATGAGCATTCTACACCGTCAGGTGTGTATGATATTTTATACATGCAGCCGAATGCTACACTGGTCGGTAACATTGTGCCTGAGACAGGAGAGCCGGAATACCGGACACCTGTGTCTTACTGGATGCAGGTAACCTGGGGCGGAGTCGGATTCCATGATGCGACCTGGCAGCCGGCATTTGGAGGGGATCTGTACTGGAGCATAGGATCACATGGGTGTATCAATATGCCGCTGGATGGGGCGGCAGCGCTTTATAGTATGATCTCACCGGGGACTCCGGTGGTGATGCATTATTAAAGATACGGGGATGAACATGTTATTTCCGTGTTGTTTAGTAAGAAGTTATTATTGTAATGGTCAATGTTCAGGACTATAATTGTAACTGGGTTATGAACGACGGATAATATATAGTTATCCTCTTTACAAAAAGATAATTCCGATACACTAAAGGAGAATTTTGGCAATGGTAGATGAATGTTTAGACAGAGATATTGAGTCTGGGGAAATATTGAGGAGAATATATGATGCGGATTCAACTATCGTACAATTTTTATATGCCACTACGGCAGTAGGAAAATCTACCCTGACAAATAAAATAGTATCACTAATAGATACAGATGAAATTAAACCGATCTGTATTCGAACTTTTCCGGAAAATAGTGGAAATAAGTATAATGAATGGGAAGTATTTAATCAACTTTTTGACGAGATCGATAAAGAATCAAAAGAGATAAATAATTGTTTTATTGATTATAATTCATATATTTCTCATGATGAAATCATGAATAGTTACATAACCAAACAGTATATTGAGGATTGTATTGATAAGCCCAAATCTATACTAAAACACACTATAAAAATGTCTTTTGGAAGAATCGGGAAATTAGGTCCTTACGAAAATATCCAATATGACAGTGGCCTCAGGGGAATGCATATTCGAAAAAATTATTTAAAATATATCTTTTCTACGCAAAGAATTCTTCTGATTATTGATAACATACAAAATATAGATCATTCATCTTTGAAAAGTATCATAGATATTGCATATTCTGCCAGGTATAAAAAACATTTTTTACTATTTGAGTACACACTAACCAAAAATACTACAGAAAAGCAGCTAATAGATTTACAAAACTATATTCGAAGAAACGATCTGAGAACAGAAAAACTAAAGTTAAAACAGATACCAAAGGAATATATCATAGATGTTGTTTCCCGTGCATTAAACATTATTCCATCTTCATACGAATACAGCAATAAAATATTAGATTTTTACGATAAGCATCCAAATGGAAATCTAATACAGATCATAGCTCATGCATCAAATCTTAATAATGGAAATGAATGTGTTGACGGTGAAAAGGATGATGAAGTACTCAAAAAACTGCTGCTCCTTTCAAAAACAAGCCTTTTGATTTTGGGTATAATAATCCATAATAATGGGGAATTAAAGGAAAGTATATTGAAAAGGCTTATTCCGAAAGATATCGCACAAACTGATATCGAAAATGCCTTCCACGAATTAACGGGTGAAGGCTTCTTGGATAGTAAGGACACAGATACTTTTGCAATACATCATGCATCAATTACTGATTCTTGGAAAAATAGCTCTGCTCGTGAAATAGTGAATTCAAATATAATTGCTCTGCAAAGATACGAACAGTATTATATGAATTTATTAATAAATAAAGTTGTTACTGTATCGGAACAGGAGATAGCTGACATTCCCTGGCTGGCTCTATTAGAAATATACAAAGTTAAATATCCGCAAAAAATAGGAACCTTGATTTCACATTTAAGGGGTGGTATTCTGACTGATATTTCTCCGGAAACAGCCTGGATATTTTTAGAAGCATTTATTGAGAAAACTAAAACAGAAGTTAAAAAATACAAACATAGTTACTATGAAATCTTAGATCTATGTTATGAGTTTGAACTTTACCAAGAGGGATATAAGTGCTTAAATATAATGGAGACCTTTTTTTCTCTGCTTTCAGAACCAAGGCTATTATTTTATAAAATGCTGTATCTATCAGCCCTAGATCGTCATGAGGAAAATATTCATATCTACGAGACATATTATGATAATTTTTCTTGTGGAACGCAGGAAAAATTGAATTTAATGATCATTGTCCAATCAAGCTATAAATCTTTGAATAGAGCAGATGAGTGTATATCTATTTATAAGCAAATAAGGAAAAATCGAAGTTATCGTAATTATGATGAATATGGATACTTTTTACGGCTTACATGTATGTATCTGCCACGTAAAAAGGCACTAAAATTTATTAAAAGAAGTTATCGCTTTTTTGTAAAAAGAGAGAACTTTCAGCAGGCAGGAAAATCCCTCATAACATGTTCACACTTTACTTCGAGTTTAGGCAGTCCACAGAAAGCTTTATCTTACATATTACAAGCAGAGAATCTTTTATTAAATAAACAGATGGGGCAGCATATGTTTTTGGTAAATAAGGCTGTTATAAGTATGCATATGAGTATGTATGATGAATCAGTATGGGATTATCTGGACATAGCAGAAATGTCTGCCAGGGTTTCCTACGATAAGATTGCGGTACAAATTTGTAAATTGGTTTGGATGATAGAAAATAACAGATGTAACAATTGCGAACCTATCCTTCAAAAAATACTGGAATATACTGATATAGAACCGGATAAATCCATTGTTTCTGCAGCTTACTATGATGTTTACTATTATTATTCGATAACTAATAAAGAAGACTTAGCAAACAAATATAAAAGAAAAGCACAGGAATTAGAAGAATGGTGCCCTATAGTAAAGGCAAAATTCCATAACTATACTGACCCAGAATACGCATTTGTATTGAACAAAAAATGGGTTCTCTTCTATCTAGAATATTGGACATATGATCTTCTCTATTAAAATGTGAGTATATTTGTAATATTGTCAAGAAATGCTGGATGCTATTTCTTGACAATATTATTCACTATAATTAGAGAGAAATAAGCTCTTCATAAAATCTTGTGATAATAGAATCCCACGCAACTGTTCCCATATAAAACTCATAAGATTCCAAGGGCTTATCATAATAGAAGTGTTCTAAAAAGGGAAGCATGATATTAAAAGATGCTAAGCTGCTTGCAATCCCGGTCCCTGCAAAACGTGGATTTAACTCAATAAAATAGGGTGTACCGTTCTGAAACTTAAATTGTACATTCGAAAACCCGGGAATATTATAATGTGAATAAATAGTTTCACAGGCCGCAATAATGGAATCATTTTTCTCTATTTGACATTTGTATGTAACACCATTTCGGACATCGAGTCGTTTTCTCGGAACAGCTAGTTTCATGTTGCCATTTTTATCACAAAATACATCCACAGTATACTCATAACCACCTATGTATTCTTGAATAAAATTATCCTTGGAAAAATGATTTTCAATGTAATTATCATTTAAGTCAGCTATCCATATCCCCTGGCTGGCGACAGAGGTTTTTTTACGAAATATGATTTTGCTATTTCTATTTTTATCAACATTACACAAATCGGTATAGATTTGCGGTATGGGAATCCCCAGCTTATTTATTTCTATACTGGCTGCGAACTTGTCGGTAAATAGTTCCAGTATTTTGAGCGATGGGATTACTAAGAGACATTGAAATAAATGCTCATTTTTCTTGAGTAATTTCAGCTCGTCCTCATCAGAAGATATAAGAATATCTATGCTGCATTGTCTGCATATTTTTTCCAGAAAACTAACATATGCTCCTTCATCTGATAATGGCGGGCTTACATAATATTCATCAACCAGTAATCCCCCGTTGACCATATTTTGAGGGGATTGAGAACAGCCTATTATTTGGGGTGAAATAGCAGGGAGTTTCCGTAACATTTTTAAAATGCATATAGCTGAAAAATAGTGCACCTGAGGCAGTAAAATCTTCACAATAGCACCTCCTATATATAGATAACTATATATTATCGTCGGTTTATGAATCACCCTGTCACGAACACAAGCAATCACCCCCACACTTCATCGTATTCCTCGGATGCTTCGTCATCAGTATATTATTTTGTTTCGTCATAGATACACTGGTATAGATCTCGGTCGTTTTGATGGAACTGTGCCCCAGCAATTTCTGAATATAGCGGATATCAACGTCAGCTTCCAAAAGCAAAGTTGCAAAGGAATGGCGGAACATATGGGGTGTAATATGCATATCCACCATTGCAAGTTTCAGATATTTAACAATCATAGAACGTACAGATTGTTCAGATAATCTTTGGTGTAAACGGTTTATAAAAAACCATCCTGTAGATGCGATATCCATCTTAAAAGCGGAGTAGTACTCCAGCAATATTTTTTTTACGTCGGGATTAGTGATCTGGATCATCCTTTCCTTGGAGCCTTTTCCATAGATGGTAATTCTGAATGAAACAAGATCAACCTGTTGCAGGCGCAGAGAGCACAATTCGGAAATCCGGACCCCTGTAGCAAATAGCGATTCAATCACAGCGATATCCCGAAGGACGGAGTTTCGTTGATATTCGGTTCTGGATTGTGATTGACAGTGATACATGGCGGAAAGAAGGTCTTCAATGATGGGTTCAGGGATCGTACGGGGCAATATGACTGGTTCGCGAAATTTTACACTTATTTTATCAAATGGATTGGAAGAAATCAGTTCTTCGTAGATCAAATAGCGGAAGAAGGCCTTTAGAGCAGCAATTTTCCGTTTCGTTGTTTTAGGCTGATATTTTTCGTGTAAGGAGGAAATAAATTCGTTAATAGCGGTTTTGTCGGTAAAGTCGGACTGGGTCAGCACAAAGGTTTGAAATTGTGTCAAATCAATCTGATATGCTTTTAATGTCTTAGGATCCAATTTTTTGATAGTCCTGCAGTATTTCAGATAATCCTTCAGCAGTTTGTCTAGTTTTTTCATAAGTAGAAGCTCCTTAGTTTTTTTATCATTATGAATGTTTTACAAAAAAATGTCGAGTATCACCTCTTGTGTTTTATACTTTGTATAATCAATCGCATACTCATCTGATATACCTGAAATAGTATAAGTTTCCATTTTTACCACTACATATTGTATAAAATTAGATACAAGCGCGTAAATGAGAGATATTATCATTTAAAAGCTTGTCTTTTTTTTCACGTAATGCTATACTATGCGAGGAAAAAAGATAACCCGATTTACTAAAGGAGGATTTTATAATATGGCACAGTACGAGCAGTGGGAAGGTTTCCAGGGAAGACTTTGGAAAGACGACATTAATGTACGTGATTTTATTCAGCACAACTACACACCTTATGACGGGGATGAAAGTTTCCTGGCAGATCCGACAGAGGCTACCAACAAGCTTTGGGGAAAATTAAAAGAGCTTCAGAAGGAAGAGCGTGCGAAGGGCGGAGTCCTGGATATGGAGACAGAGGTTGTCTCCGGTCTGACAGCTTATGGCCCTGGATATATTGATGAAGAGATGAAGGATTTAGAGAAGGTTGTAGGTCTTCAGACTGATAAACCGTTAAAAAGAGCGTTCATGCCATATGGTGGTATCAATATGGCGGAGCAGGCATGCACAACTTATGGATATCAGCCAAGTGAAAAGCTGCATGAGATTTTTACAAAGTATCATAAGACACACAATCAGGGCGTTTTTGATATCTACACACCAGAAATGAAGAGAGCCCGCCACAATAAGATTATCACAGGACTTCCGGACACATACGGAAGAGGGCGTATCGTCGGTGATTACCGTCGTGTTGCACTGTACGGAATCGACCACCTCATCGAGAAGAAGATGGTGGATTTTGATGAGACAGAAAGACACGGAATGAAGGGAACAGATTTCCGTCTCAGAGAGGAAGTTGCTGATCAGCTGAAAGCTCTCAGAGAGATGAAGGAAATGGCAGCTGTTTACGGATATGACATTTCCAAGCCGGCAAAGGATGCAAGAGAAGCTGTACAGTGGCTGTATTTCGGATATCTCGCAGCGATCAAGACACAGAACGGTGCAGCAATGAGTGTCGGAAGAATTTCCACATTCCTTGACATCTATATCCAGAGAGACATGGAAAAAGGGATCCTGACAGAGGATGAGGCTCAGGAACTGATCGACCACATGGTTATGAAGTTCAGAATGGTAAAGTTTGCACGAGTTCCTTCCTATAATGAGCTGTTCTCCGGTGATCCGGTATGGGCGACTCTGGAAGTGGCAGGTCTTGGACAGGACGGACGTTCTATGGTAACAAAGAATGACTACCGTTTCCTGCACACACTGGAGAATATGGGACCGTCACCGGAGCCGAACCTGACCGTATTATACTCCTCACGTCTGCCGGAGACATTTAAAAAGTACGCATCTCATATTTCTATTACAACAAGCTCCATCCAGTATGAGAATGACGATGTGATGCGTCCGGTATGGGGAGATGATTATTCTATCTGCTGCTGCGTATCTGCAACACAGACAGGTAAGGAGA
The DNA here is from genome assembly GCF_058819085.1 of Faecalicatena sp. NCBI lineage: Bacteria > Bacillati > Bacillota > Clostridia > Lachnospirales > Lachnospiraceae > Faecalicatena > Faecalicatena sp. Next base: position 37,025 of record NZ_JBZUUL010000018.1, on the reverse strand, counting down.
TCCAGTTCTTTGGAGCACGCGCAAACCTTGCAAAATGTCTTCTGTACGCGATCAACGGTGGTGTGGATGTGAAGACAAGACAGCAGGTTGCGCCAGCTTACAAGCCGGTTACCTCCGAGTATCTTGATTACGATGAGGTTATGGATAAATATGACAAGATGATGGACTGGCTGTCCAAGTTATATGTAGATACCTTGAACATGATCCACTATATGCATGATAAATATTACTATGAAGCAGCAGAGATGGCTCTGATCGATACAGATGTAAGACGTACATTTGCAACAGGAATCGCTGGATTCTCACATGTAGTAGACTCCTTAAGTGCGATCAAGTATGCAAAGGTAAAAGTGATCCGCGATGAGACAGGTATCGCTGTAGATTATGAGACAGAGGGTGATTTCCCAAGATACGGAAACGATGATGACCGTGCAGATGAGATCGCAATCTGGCTGTTAAAGACTTTCATGGGCAAACTGAAAAAATGCCACACTTACAGAAATTCAGAGCCTACCACCTCTATCCTTACGATTACATCCAATGTTGTATACGGTAAGGCTACGGGATCACTTCCGGACGGAAGAAAGGCAGGAGAGCCGCTTGCACCAGGTGCCAACCCATCTTACGGAGCAGAGCAGAATGGTCTTTTGGCATCCTTAAACTCTGTTGCAAAGCTTCCATATGAAGAGGCACTGGATGGAATTTCTAATACACAGACCATCAATCCGGGAGCACTCGGACATAATGATCAGGAAAGGATCGACAACCTGACACACGTTCTTGACGGATATTTTGAGCAGGGAGCGCATCACCTGAATGTCAATGTGTTCGGTAAGGAGAAGCTGATCGATGCTATGGAGCATCCGGAGAAAGAGGAGTATGCAAACTTTACGATCCGTGTATCCGGATACGCTGTAAAGTTCATCGACCTGACACGTGAGCAGCAGATGGATGTTATTTCCAGAACATGCCACGAAAGTATGTAATAGAAAGTATCTAGTGTATATAGGAAACGATAAAGTTAACAAAAACCAATAACAAAGAGAATGTTTCATAACGAGGTGTAAATATGGCAGAGCAGAAAGAACTTAAGGGATATATCCATTCCCTGGAAAGCTTTGGCTCTGTAGATGGACCCGGTGTCCGGTATGTGATCTTTTTGAGCGGCTGTGCCATGCGCTGCCAGTTCTGTCATAATCCGGACACATGGAATATGCAGACCGGTACGCCCTACACGGCGGACGAGCTGCTGAAACAAGCGAAAAAATACCGCGCTTACTGGGGAAGTAAGGGCGGTATTACAGTAAGTGGGGGAGAGCCCCTTCTGCAGATCGATTTTTTGACAGAACTGTTTAGAAAAGCAAAAGCAGAGGGAATCCACACTACACTGGATACCAGCGGGAATCCATTTACAAAAGAAGAGCCGTTTTTCGGAAAGTTTCAGGAATTAATGAAGTATACAGATCTGGTTATGCTGGATATCAAACATATTGATGATGAGCAGCATCAGGTCTTGACAGGATGTACGAATAGAAACATCCTGGATCTGGCGGAATGTCTGTCCGAGATTCAGAAACCGGCCTGGATCAGACATGTCCTGGTGCCGGGAAGAAGTGACGATGATGAATTTCTGGTGAAGCTGGATTCGTTTATCCAGACGCTAAACAATGTGGAAAAGGTGGAAGTACTGCCTTATCACACGCTGGGAACTTTTAAATGGAAGGAACTCGGCATGGAATATCCGCTGGAGGGGGTGGAACCGCCAACAAAGGAGCGGGTGGAGAATGCAGAGAGATTGCTGCATGTGAACAAAGAATAGCGCCTTCTTAGTTAGAGCGGACTGATAGAATAGGCTTGCCTGGTAAAGATGAACAAATCGTGAAAAATGTGTGAAGCAATGCTTGTATCTGACAGATGGAAATATTAAAATATAAGCTAAGAGCATTTTAACGTTTTTGTTTTGGGAGGGCATATGAAAAGGAAATGTAGAGTAATAGCAGCTTTGGTTTTGATATTTAGTATGATGTTTGGAACGCAGGCTTTGGCAGCATTACCGGAGGAGGCGGCGCTGATCAGTATGGCTGCTATCGATGGAACGGACTTAGATCAGGTGAAAGTCGGAGATGTTGTGTATTTCCATATCAGTATGGACAATACGACAAATGCTGACCTGGCAGGCAGCAGACTTGTGGTAACTGCGAAAAGCATGGATGAGGAGCCGGCGGGGGAAGTCGTGATCCCGGAGGAAGGAAATCCAGAAGCCTTAGGGGACAAAGCGAATGGTAATATGAAAGGAATCTCCTCTGCTTTTGTAAAGAGCTTTGGTCCAGGGGAAAGTATAAGTGATGCAATTGCCTATGTAAAAGTAGCGGAAGATATGGCAGGAAAACAGGTGGTTGTAACTGCATTTTTAAGCATTGATTCTGGTGAAGATAAACCGATCGTTTCTAACACTGCCCAGTCAGTTTTCAGCGTTGCTGCAGAGGAAGTGGAAACACCAGAGCCTTCAATTACAATAGACGCTGTTCCTTCTATCGATCTTAGCAAAGGCATTACAAAGGAAGAAGCTTTTCAGATAACTTTGAAGGTAACGAACTCTGGAAATATGATACTGCAGAATATACAGGTGGATGCTGCTTATTCAGGCAAAGACCCGGAAGAGATGGAAGAGGCAGATTTCTTGAAATCAGGAACGATCGTATCCAAAGGCGATTTTACGGTCCTGGATGACGGGAGTGCATATTTGGCAGAATTAGGAATTGGAGATGCAAAAGAGCTTACATTTGAATGTAGGATTCCAAAAGAATATGCACAGGAGTATACAAATCTATATCTGAGAGCAGGGGCATTTGAATCACCGGATTTGACAGGCGCCAGCGTTGCTCAGGGTATGGTCATTTTGAACAGTAAGATCCTAGATGCACAGAATCCAATTCCGGCGCCAGAGACTAAGCCAACGCCAGGCCAAACTCCGACTCCGGGGACAATCCCGGATACAAAGCCAATACCAGAAGTGAAGCCAGTCATAAGGCCTGCCAAGGTGCAGCCGGTTAAGTTATCTGCAAAGTCTCCGCAGACAGGGGATGAAGCCGGGGCAGCAGGCTGGGTGATGCTGATGGTATGTGCAGGGGGAGCCGTGATTGCGGCGATGAAGAGAATAGAGCTTGGGGATCGTTGCTAGTACAGCATCCACGAAATAAATATCTTAAGTACACGACAAAAGTCAGTTTGGTAGAGGACTAAGGTCATGTATTAATACAAATGAAGAATAAGTCTATTGGAAATGAAAAAGTGAAGGTTTAAATAACCATAAAAGGGACGGTGCTAGATTACCGTCCCTTTTTGCAGATTATAATGTGAAATTGCAGGTGATATTTGTCTATGATTTTATTCTGTAATGACTCCTAGGTTCTTTAACTCTCTTAAAGCCTTCTCATAGGAGGTAAAATGCACTGCATGTATTCCCAATGCTTTGGCAGCTTCAACATTAGGCAGACTATCATCTAAAAATACGGCCTCATCTGGTTTGATATTATAACGCTCAAGCAGAGTCTGATAGATGATCGGTTCCGGCTTGATCATTTTCTCACGGTATGACAGGATTCCGCCGTCCATATATTCTAAAAAGCTTAATGCTTCCAGTGTGTGTTCATACATGTATTCCCCATAATTCGAAAGAACATAGACATGATAACCCGCTTTTTTGAGAGTAGTGATCCAGGGAATCGCATATTCAAACTGATGGATGCATCCGCCCACACCTTTCAATACATCCCGGATCTCCTGTTCGTAATCCGGTGCTTTTCTGATAAAAAGCTCCACTAGTTCTTCATAGGAAAGTGCGCCGCGGTCGAACTCATTCCACTGCGGGCTTAAGAACAAAGTATCGCCCAGAATCTTTTTGGTTTCTTCCGGGTAAGAAAATGTGTCCAGATACGCTTTCCAGTTGTATTCTGCCAACACATTTCCAATATCAAGGATTATAGTTTTTATCATAAGGTACCTCCATCTCTTTTAAGGTATACTTCCACGTAACATCTACCAGGTAAGACGATCCAGTGATGTATCAGCGTGCATATATAATTATGTGTACCCCATAATAGTACATGAAAATCAAACAAAAGAAAAGAGGAAGTAAAGAGATTAGTTCCTTTTATTATCTATATTCAGAATATTCTGAAAACGGGTTGCAAAAGGGTCTGACCCCTTTGCATTGTATCCCTCAGGCTGTGTGCCAGAAATACAGGCGGATATTGGGAAAAGTCGGTCTGTCTTGCATCTGCGTAGAGTGCATATGGCTGTTTCGGCGGTGCCTGGGTACAGATTTCCCCCTGCGCCGTATAGAAGTTAGTTATTGACTTTATTTTCCCGAATCTGTATGATGGAAGAAAAACTCCGCAAAAAGTACGGGAATAAGGTGATGTTCCTTCCTGAGACGGACAGCTGGCGGTATGTCATGATCATGCAGGAGGAATTAAAGGATATCGAAAACGTGCTGAATGAGATATACCAGAGGATTGACCGGGGATTTGGGATCAGGCTCCGATTCTCATTCGGCAACAGTACCGAACGTCCTGAAGAAATCAGCCGCTCCTACATGGAGGCACTGGAGGTGTTCCAGGGCGGGGCGGACGAAGAAGTGGAAGAATACATTTCCTATTATCGTCCCAAGAACATCATGGAGCTTCTCAAATCCGTGTCCGGCAACCAGATTCAGGAGCTGTGCCTCTATACATTAAAGGAGCTGGCATATCCCGGGGATGAGATGACTGAGGAGCTCAAGAAGACACTGCGCACCTATCTGGACTGCCGGTGCAGCGTGAGTAAGACCGCTGAGATGATGTTTCTCCACAGGAATACAATCAAGTACAGGATTAAGAAGTGCGAAGAAATCCTGAACATTGACTTTGAAAATCCAAACGACTGCTTTTCCCTCCAGGTGGGACTGATGCTGTCGGATTATCGCAAAGGGGTCTGACCCTTTTGTTCACCATATTCAGAATATTCTGAATACGAAAAGCAAAAGGGTCAGACCCCTAAACTGTTATAAAGGAAGATTAATGAAATGAAAAATTTTGCAAAAGCTATACTACTTGGAATTATCGGAGCCTTCTTTTTTGCATTTAACTTTATTTTGATAAGAAGCATGAATTTGGAAGGTGGTTATTATCTATGGACAGCGGTTTTGAGGTATTTCTTTACGCTGCCGTTGATGGCTGTTCTGCTCATAAAGGGAAACGGCTTTACAAAGGTATTTCAGAGTATCTCGAAAAAGCCTGTCAAATGGTTTATCTGGAGTACTGTGGGATTTGGACTATTCTACGCACCGCTTTCAGCCGCTGCGATATATGGAGAAAGCTGGTTTACCGCAGCTGTATGGCAGTTTACGATCGTAGCGGGAGTCCTTTTGACACCGCTGTTCGGAAAGAAGGTCCCAGTTAAAAATTTACTTTGTTCCTGCGTGATCGTAGCAGGGATTCTCGTTATGCAGGCATCTAAGATCCGAATGGGAGTGCAGGCTGACTGGCCGATGCTCCTTATCACCATGGGGATTGCTGCATTTTCCTATCCTCTGGGAAACCGGAAGATGATGCAGGTGACGGAAGGAGAAGGATTAACTACGGTGCAGCGTGTATTCGGGATGACATTATGCTCTATGCCATTTTGGGGTATCTGCGCTGTGTGGTCTTACAGCCAGGCAGGCCTTCCGACTGCTTCCCAATGCTTCCAGTCCTTTCTGATCGCTTTACTGGCCGGTGTCGTAGCTACGGTCCTGTTTTTTGCAGCCACAGACCTCATGCGCCATGATCCGAAAAAGCTGGCAGTGATAGAAGCTACCCAATCGGGAGAGGTCATATTTACCGTGATCATGGGCGTGCTTATTCTGAAAGACAGCATGCCGGACGGGATGGCACTCATCGGGATCGGCATCATAGTGGCAGGGATGGTTTTAAATAGTATCATGGCATAGAATATTATTTTCAGGCAGATGTATAAGATTTCCGGCTTGGTTAATCCTATTTATGAGGTGAACATAAATGGTGAAAAAATCGATTTGGAGTATCAGTGCATCTACACAAAGGCGCGGCGCGCTAAGTGGAGATCTGACAACAGATACCGTGATTATAGGCGGAGGCCTGGCGGGCGTGCTGACTGCGCATTTCCTGGAACACTCAGGGATAAACTGCGTGATCCTGGAAGCGGACAGGATCGGAAGCGGACAGACAAAAAATACAACAGCAAAAGTGACTTCTCAGCATGGGTTGATCTATCAGGATCTGATCGAGAGTGTTGGAAAAGAACAGGCCGGACAATATGCCGCAGCCAATCAGGAGGCTATCAACAGGTATAAAATCCTGGTGGATAAATACCGGATCGACTGCCAGTGGGAAACTTGTCCGGCTTATTTGTATACCGCCAGTGATACCAGGAAGATACGGACAGAATATGAGGCGGTAAAAAGATTGGGGATCCCGGCAGAGATGACAGAGAAGACGGAACTTCCCTGTCCTGTGAAGCTGGCGCTGAAATTTGAAGATCAGGGCAGATTCCATCCCCTAAAATTTTTATACATGATTGCAGCAGGCTTAGAAATCTATGAAAATACAAAAGTAAAAGAGGTAAAAGACGATATCGTGATCACGGATCAAGGGAAGGTGCGTGCAAAGCATATCGTGTTTGCCTGCCACTACCCATTTCAAAATATCCCCGGTTATTATTTTATGAGGATGCATCAGGAACGGAGCTATGTTGTATCTGTAAAGAACGCCAAAATGATGAAAGGAATGTATTATGGGATCGATCCGGATACCCTGTCATACCGGAGCTTTGGTGAGGAGTTGTTGATCGGGGGAGGCGGCCACCGTACCGGAAAAGCGCCGACCGGAAATCCGTACGAATATCTGACGCACATGGCAGAGACTTACTGGCCGGAATGTGTGCAGACTGCCATGTGGTCGGCACAGGACTGCATGACGCTGGATCATATCCCATATATCGGACAGTTCAGCCATTCCCGCCCAAACTGGTATGTGGCGACTGGATTTGGAAAATGGGGGATGACCAGCTCCATGGTGTCTGCCATGATCTTAACAGATTTGATCTGTAAAAGAAAAAATCCCTATGCAGAAGTTTTTTCACCCCTGAGATATAATGTCCAGGCCTCTGCTGTAAACTTTATTAAGGATACAGGACATGCAGCTGCCGGCCTTTTAAAACGGGCAGCATGGATTCCAAAGGAAAAACTGGAGCAGGTGCATGCGGGAGAGGGCGCTGTTGTAGAGCATGAAGGACATAAATACGGTGTGTACAGATCCGAGGAAGGGAAAATATATGCAGTATCTGCACACTGCCCTCATCTGGGATGCCAGCTGGAATGGAACCCACATGAGAAAAGCTGGGACTGCCCATGCCATGGTTCCAGATTCGATTACCAGGGGCGTCACCTGGATGAACCGGCGCAGGAAGACATCGCGTGTCACAGAATGGAGGGGGAGTAGATGCAGCAGCAATATTTTCATGGAATAGGGAAAAAGTATCCGTATTTCGAGGGCTGGTATCTCAAGCATCAGAACCAGGGGAGGACTATCGCATTTATACCGGCTCTTCATGCAGATAAGAAGGGCGGCTGGTCTGCCTCCATCCAGGTCGTGACGGAGGATGGAGCGTGGTATTTCACGTATCCGGCAGAACTCTGCAAGATCAACAGACAAAAGTTCTGTGTTCGGATCGGGGAAAATGTTTTCTCGGAAAAAGGGATCAGGATCAAGATTGAAAGTAAGGAAATTTCCGTAGAGGGGCGGATACGGTATGGAAAATTCCAAAGGATCAAAGGAGATATTATGGGGTTCTTCCGGTGGGTCCCCTTTTTGCAGTGCCGCCATGGGATCATCAGCATGGCTCATGATCTGACAGGGAGTCTTAGGTTCTGCGGAAGTAATACAAGGGAAGAAATAATTTCGTTTACCGGAGGGCGAGGGTATATCGAGACAGATTGGGGAAGCTCCTTCCCGTCGTCCTATATCTGGAGCCAGTGTGGCTTTGGAATGGAGGAGAAAAACAGTATCATGGTGTCAGCGGCGGATGTTCCGGTGTTTGGATTCCATCTTCCGGGATGTATCTGCGCGATTCACTACAGAGGCAGGGAATTCAGACTGGGGACTTATTACGGGGCCCGGATCAAGGAATATGGCCCGGGGACTGTGACGATCACGCAGGGAATCATGACGGTCAAGGTGACAAGATTAAGCGATCACAGCTTCGCTCTGCATGCACCGCAGAGCGGGAGGATGCAGCGGATGATCAAGGAGAGCCCGTCGTGTTTGGTGCGGTATCAGTTTTGGATGGGTAGAGTGAATGTGTTTGATGTTGTGTCAGACCGGGGATCCTATGAGGAGGAACTGGGAAAATGAGGGCCAGGGGCGTTTGCCGGCCCTTTTCTTTTGCGCCCGCTCGTTGGAAATTTAGTATGGAAAAAGTTTCCATAAGATTTATGGAGTAAATAGGAATTGTTTTTATTGGAATTATTCAGATATTGGCTTATGAAAAAGCAATTGTAAAGGGATGTAATCCAGACTTACCAGAAGGGTTGGATCCTTATATTATACTTTAGTCACAAAAGGAATTCGAAGAATAAACATATCAAATAAAGTGTGTAAGTCCCCAGTGTCTGGACTTACGCACTTTTTCTATTATGGTCTGTGCCGTGGATTTAAAAGTTTCGAAATGAAAGATAATATATTTTGAAATAAAAATATTCGAAATCAATAAGCTTGACAAACGAAAATATATATGATATTCTTATGGAAACAAAGAGGAAATGAAAGTAAAAACTTTCAATTCAAAAGAAAAAAGGAGGATTTCTTATGAAAAAGAAATTAACGGCTATTTTGTTAACAGCAGCAATGGTAATCGGACTTTCGGCCTGTTCCACAGAAGACACAGGATCTGACAAGCCTGCGAAGCAGAGTGAGGCCCAGGCGAAAGATCCTTCAAAAAAAGAATTGAACTTTGTTATTATTCCGAAATGTGTACACGAATGGTTCGATGCAGTTAATCAAGGTGCCGTATCTCAGGCAGAGGTTTTGAGTGAGCAGCTGGGAGTGAAGGTAAACGCGGATTACCGGGCTCCATCTACTGCTGATGTCACTGAACAAAATACGATTTTGGAGCAGGCTGCGGCTACCAAACCGGATGGTATTGCAATTGACCCTATCGATTATGAGGGCAGTAAGACAGTAATTGAAGAGATTCAGTCTATGGGGATTCCGGTTATGTTATTTGATGCAGTAGTTGAAGACTCCGGGTTATCTTCTGTTGGTAATAATTTTAAGCAGCAGGCAATGATGGAAGCAGAGAAATTAGTAGAATTGCTTGGAGAAAAAGGCAAAGTGGCAGTAATGCATGGTGTTACTACTGCACCGACCCACATCGAAAGATATGAAGGACATATGGAAGTATTGAAGAAATATCCTGGTATCGAAATTATAGACGGAGGCGCGTCCAGCGATGATGTGCAGACGGCTCAGCAGCAGGCAGCAGCGGTTATCGCAGCAAACCCGGATCTGGACGGATATTTGTGTGTAGATGGGGCAGCGCCTATCGGAATTTCAGCAGCAATTGAGGAAGCCGGCAAGAAAGGTGACATTACATTTGTAGGTGCAGAAAATCTGGCGCAGATATTACAGTATATTAAAAACGGCACCATGGTCTGTTCTTATTCTACAATGCCTCAGATGCAGGGCTCCATGGCTATACTAATGCTGTGGCAGATGACGATGGGACAGGACATCCCGGAATTTGTAGATACCGGAATCCTATATATCGACAAAGAGAACGTGGACGAGTGGATCGATATTGTTGGAGATGGAACTCAGAAATAAGGTGTATTACTATAGGGCGGCATGACGATGGTTGTGCCGCCCGAATCATAAGACACATTCAGAGCAGGGAAGGTGAACATATGGATATATTAGAAGCGAAGCATATTACAAAGGTTTTTCCAGGTGTAAAAGCGTTAGATTCTGTGGATGTTGTTTTTCGCCAGGGAGAAGTCCATTGTATCATGGGGGAGAACGGGGCAGGGAAAAGTACACTGATTAAGTGTTTGACAGGCGTGTATACACCGGAGGAAGGGGAGGTGTTCATAGGAGGAGAATCGGCATCGAAAAACAGAAAATTATTTCAGAAAATTGCGTATGTGCCGCAGGAAATTGATTTGTTCATGGACATGAGTGTAGCGGAAAATCTGTTTATTCCATATGAAAGGTCTGGAACGCATGGTCTTGTACATAAGTCAAAGGTGGAAGAAAGAGCACGCCCGCTTCTTGAACAATTGGACATTGGAGTATCGCCGGAGGCTCTGGTCAGGGATATTCCTGTTTCCAAGCAGCAGCTTTTGCAGATAGCCCGGGCTACCGCATTGGAAGGCTGTGATGTTCTGATGCTGGATGAACCTACCACAAGTCTGACCACGAAGGACACGGACAAACTTTTTGATATTATCCATACACTTAGAAAGCAGAATAAGGCAATTATCTTCATCTCACATAAACTGGATGAAATATTTGAGATCGGAGATGTGATTACTGTTTTCTGCAACGGGAAAAAAGTTTCACATGCACCCTTGAATCAAGTGGATATTCCCTGGGTTGTAAAGCAGATGACAGGAAAGTCCATGGATGAAGTAGAATCGTATTCACCGGATAAAGTGGGGGATGAAGTGATTCTGGATGTGAAAAACCTGACAGGTGATATGTTCCACAACGTAAGCTTTTGTCTCAAAAAAGGAGAAATATTAGGATTCGCCGGTTTAGTAGGAGCCGGGCGCAGTGAAGTAATGCAGGGACTTTTGGGATATCTGCCTGTTTATGAAGGAAGTGTTACATATTATGGAAGTCCCTGGAAACTGGGAGACACCAGCTATTCCGTAAGGAAAGGACTCTTATATATTCCCGAGGAGCGCAGAGCACAGGGGATACTGGCGGACTTAAGCGTCAGGGAAAACATTTCTGTCAGTGCTCTTAAGGAGCTTAGAGGAAAACTCGGCCTATCAAAAAAGAAGGAACAGAAGCTGGCGGATAAGGTGGTAGAAGATTATGATATTAAAACACCTGATATAGAAAAGGAAATAAAGTTTTTAAGCGGAGGCAATCAGCAAAAGGCAATCATCGGACGCTCCATGAGTGCTGACCCCAGAATTTTAATTTTTGATGAGCCGACAAAAGGAATCGATATTGGTACGAAAACGGAGATATACCGTCTGATGAAAAAGCTGGCTCAGCAGCAGAGCATAGGTATTGTCCTGATATCCAGTGAATTGGATGAAATCAAAAAATGTGCCAACCGTATCATCTGTATGCATCAGGGCCGGGTGACCGGAGAATTCGGGGGCGGTACAAACAAAGAAGCTGTATTGAGTTCCATTTTGGGCTTGAATTCTAAGACAGAGGGGGAAGAAGTGAATGAATAAACTATTGAAAAACAATATTACGTTAACCACAGGTGTGCTGGTATTACTTATGGTGATAGCTACGGCTTTTTCGCCGCATTTTTTAACCTTGTTCAATCTACAGTCGGTTATGAGGGACTTGGCTTTCATCGGTATGATTGCAGTCGCACAGTCCCTTCTGCTACTGATTGGTGAGCTGGATCTCTCTGTAGGGAAAATCGCTACTTTATCAGGAGTTCTCAGCGGGATATTGATGTCTGTACTTAAGTGTAATCCTTTTCTAGCGTTTTTGATCGGACTTTTAGCAGGGACGATGCTTGGGGTCGTGAATGGGCTGTTAGTAGCAAAGCTGCGTTTGAACTCCATGGTCGCAACAATCGGGATGCAGTCTCTTTATGGCGGTATCACATTGGTATTAACAAAGGGGAAAGCAATTACAGATATATCTCCGGCCATCAGTTTTCTGGGGAAAGGCAATGTGGCAGGAATTCCCACACCCTTTATATTCGCACTGCTGATCTTGGCAATTATCCTGTTTCTTGTGAAGAAAACTAAGACAGGGCGTTATATATATGCAATCGGGAACAGCCGGGAGGCAAGCCGGATTATGGGGATCAGGGTGGAGTTTATCCGCATCATGCTATTCGGAATCGTAGGGTTTATATCAGCCCTTGCCGGAATCTTATATGTGGCACGCCTTGGTTCCGCCCAGGCCGCAATCGGCAATAATTGGCCTATGAATTCTATTGCTGCCTGCGTCATCGGAGGGATACTTCTTACAGGCGGTGTGGGAAGTCCGCTTGGGGCGTTGCTGGGGGCAGCAATCATCAGTGTGATTTCGAATGTGATTGTATTATTTGGTGTAAATGTATATTGGCAGGAGGCGGTAAACGGTATCGTTATCGTAGCTGCAATTGCATTACCATCTTTGGTTACGATTATACGCAGCAAGAAAAAATTCCATAAAGGGAATGCAGAACATTTTCAGCAAGCCGGGAAGGGGGAGGCATAATGGAACAATATTTCATCGGTATTGACTCGGGAACTACAAGTATCAAAGCTGTATTATTTGATTCAGAAGGAAATGAGATTGGAAAAGCAGCAAGAGTGCTTCATGGAATTTTTCCTGAAGAGGATCAGTACGAAGAAGACATGGAGGAAATCTGGGATAAATGTAAGGAATGTGTCCGTGAGGTTGCGATTCGCTTTCCTGAGAAAAAGGTGGCAGGTATCGGTATAACTGCTCAGGGAGATGGGCTTTGGATGGTAGATGATAAGATAAAGCCTGTGCGAAACGGCTGCTGCTTCTGCGATGGAAGGGCTGCGGAATTTGTAGATCAGTGGTGTTCTGACGGGACCTGCGATCGGTTGTTCGATCTGACGGGGACTCGGATTTTTACCGGAAATCAGAACGGGATTGTCCGCTGGATGGAAAAATATGAGCCGGAAAGCGTCGAAAAGAGTAAATATTTTCTGCACTTAAAGGATTTCCTTTTTTATCAGTTTACCGGGGAGGTAACAACAGATGCTACGGACCAGTCCCTGATCTGCATTGATCAGAAGACAGGGGAGTATCTGCCTGAGGCCTTCAGGCTCTGCGGGATCGAAAAGTATATGGAGAAGTATCCTCCGATCAGGAGCGGAAAAGAAAATGCATTTCCCGTACAAAAAAGACTGGCGGAAGAACTCTTGATTCCCGCAGATGTACTGGTCACCTCGGGACCAATGGATGTGGTCGCCTGTGCGCTGGGAAGCGGGGTGATCGAGGAGGGGCACTGCTGCTCCATCATCGGCACTGCTGCACTTCATGAAATGGTTATTCGTGAACCCTTAAAAGACGACATTAGGGCTGGGATGACTGTGACACATGCCGGGGGAGGCCGCTGGCTGCGCCTTATGGCATCTCTGGCTGGTACTCCGAATCTGGAATGGATGCTCAGCACTCTGGGCAGACAAGTAAAGGAAGATGCAGCAGCCCGGAATCAAGATGTCTACAGTTACATGGAAGAATTAATCCGTGAGGTTCCCATTGGTGCAAGAGGTTTAATGTACCACCCGTATCTGCTGGCAGGCGGAGAGCGGGCACCCTTCACAGATGCAAAGGCAAGAGCATCCTACACGGGAATCAGCGTCCGTCATACTCTTGCAGATATCGTGAGAGCTACCTATGAGGGGGTCGCATTTGCCATGCTGGACTGCTACAGGCATATGCCGCAGGATATCGCACAGGTGACAGTCTGCGGAGGCGGTGCAAACAGTGCCGTATGGTGTCAGATGTTTGCTGATATTCTGGGAACAAGAATCATCACTGTAGAAGGGGACGAACTGGGAGCAAAGGGAGTTGTCATACACAATATGGTGATCCAGGAAATCTATCAAGGCTATGAGGAAGCTGTGGAAAAGACGGTAAAACCGGACAAGAGCTACATTCCAAATGAGAAGAACCATAAAAAATATCAAAAATATTATGAATTATATCGGCAGACTTGCCAGAGGTTGATGCCGACCTGGAAGACCAGGGCAGAGTTGATCAAAGAAAGGTAGGTTATGATTGAATGACATATGAAGAAGAGCGGAATAAAATTATTGAAACCTGTCTCAGAATGCAGAAGGCAGGATATTTTCCGGGCACATGGGGCAATGTCAGCATTCGCTGTGGAGATGCCATCATCATAACTCCAAGCAGAATTTGTTATAATACCATGAAACCGGAAGATCTGACAGTCATAGATATCAACGGAAAAATAACAGAGGGGATACATCCTCCCAGTTCGGAAAAGGAGGTCCACAGACAGATATATCAGCAGCGTGAGGACGTCTATGCCATCGTACATGCGCATACGCCATATGCGATGGCGGTATCTGCCATGGAAATTGAGGCGGTCCCCTGTCTGGTGGAGGAGATGTCACAGCTTCTTGGCGGAAGTATTCCGGTTACACAGGCCTATGTCCCCGCAAAGGAACATGCAAGACTTGGAGCGGCAGCGGCAGCGGCAATTGGTAATAAAAGTGGCGTACTACTGAAAAACCATGGTCCGGTGTCCTGTGGGCGGGACATAGAAGAAGCCATACTTACGACTGAGATTATAGAAAAAGTATGTCAGATTTATCTGTCCGTGTCATGTCCGGATAAATTCTGTCCAATTCCGGAACCATATATCAGTTCCGAACGAAACCGGTATTTGTATCAGTATGGTAAGGAGAACACGTAAAAGGTGCAAAATAATGGCGAGACTTCCCATTATTGGGAGTCTGTGCTATAATAAACGCAGACTAAACGGATATGCTTACGCCGTATCTGTACACGATTCTGAACAGACACGAATAATAATAAAAATAGAAATGGAATAGCAGGGCACGTTTCATGATAAAAGCAGAGAGACAGATAAAGATAACAGAAATGCTTCAGGATGAAAAGAGGATATCAGTAAAAGCTTTAAGCAAGGCTTTAGGAGTATCGGAGGTTACCATCCGCATAGATTTGGAGCAGTTGGAGAACAAAGGTGTGTTATACAGAACCCATGGGGGCGCATCGTTAGTTCCAAAGAAAGAAGAGTCAGACAAGGACCAGAACCAAATTCAGGAGATGCTGTTTGGTGAATACCTTAAGTATGATGAACATAAGGAACATATCGGAAAGCTGGCAGCGGAATTGGTACAGGAAGGCGAATGGATTTTCATTGGGCAGGGAAGCACCTGCTACTTTGTGGCGAAGGAATTAGTAGCAAAAGATAATCTGAATGTTCTGACCAATAATCTGTGTGTAGCTGCTGTACTGGCACAGAACCCAAAATCCAAAGTGGTGGTTACTGGCGGAAGCCTGATTCATCAGCATATGTTTTTGGCCGGAGATATGCTTCTGCGCTCTCTGGAAAATATTTTTATATCCAAGGCATTTATGGGGGTCAGCGGCATAGACTTCAAAGGTGGATTCACAGTGAGCAATGACGCAGAGTTAAGAGTATATGACCGGATCAAGAATATTACACAGGAATTGATCATCGTCGCAGATACGTCTAAGTTTGGGAAGCCTACATTTATTAGTATTGGAGAGCTTTCCATGCCGGATATAGTGATCACTGACGGAAAGCTGGAAACGGAATATCTGGAATGCTTTTCGGAAAATAAGGTAAAAGTTCTCTATTAATAATGGGAATAGAAGCAGAGGATGGATAAAAATCCTCTGGCAATGAAAAGATTTGATATCCTTTGTTTGGAGTCAAATCTTTTTTTGCGTATAGAGGGCTGGTTTAACTTTCCTTTCTTACAATTTTGCAATGTAACATTGTTTTTTCGAAAGGTATGGTACAATAAAAACATCGGAGATTATATGATACAGAGGTGATGATGAATGCGGATTTTGATAATAGAGGATGATCTGACGCTGGCAAATGAGCTGGCCTTGTTATGCAGGCGCTGGGGATTTGAGGCCTTCTGTGCGAAGTGTTTTCAAGAGATACGGGAAGAATTTGTCTTTTGTCAGCCGGATTTTGTGCTGATGGATATCAACCTGCCGTATTTTGACGGGTTTTACTGGTGCGAACAGATCAGGAAAATTTCGAACGTACCGGTCCTGTTTTTGTCGAGCCGTGAACAGAATGCGGATAAAGTGATGGCAATGGCGTCAGGCGGGGATGATTATGTGGAAAAACCGTTTGATCCGGAGCTGCTTTTGTTGAAGATCCGTGCAATGCTCCGCCGTGCTTATGAATATAAGGCGAATGACAGAGAGTATCTGAACGACGGAATGTACTATGAGAACGGAATATTTGTGTGCGATGGAAAATCGGTGGAACTGACGAGATCGGAGAGTAAGATCATGTCGATGCTGCTGTCAAAACGGGGAGGTATCGTAAGCCGGGAGAAGCTAATGCAGCAGCTTTGGAATACGGATGAATTTGTGACGGATGCTTCGCTGACAGTACTGATCTCCAGACTCCGCTCTAAGCTGAATGAGATTACGGATGGTCAGGATGTGATCGTTACAAAAAAGGGAATGGGGTATTATATCGAATGAGACAGTATTGTAAAGAACGTAGAATGCCGATTCTGGCAGTATGTGTGCTGTTTGCTTCTGTAAATCTTTATCTGGTGGTCCTGTGTGCCAGCAGTATTTATTTTCCGGATTTAGTCTATCTAGATGCGATGATACTAACGATATTGATTTTGCTGGCAGCAGGTGATTATCGGAAGTGGAAAAGAATCCCCTCACTTTTAGACGTGGATGTCAGGTCAGAAAGGAGACAGGTGGAGCACATTTTAGGAAAACAGGCAGCGGATGTCTTAGGAAAGATCGAGCAGGAGTATGAGCTGGAAAAGCATTCCCTTGAAGAAAAGACGGATATTATGGCGGATTATATCACAAAGTGGTCCCATGAGATCAAGCTCCCGCTGTCAGCGCTGGCTCTGATGAATGAAAGAAATCAGGACTGGGAGCTTAAGAAAGAGATGCAGGACTGTCTGGAGAGAATGCAGCAGCTTTTGAATACGATGATGATGGGAAATAAGCTCAAGAACATGGAGAATGACATCAAGCTGGAGAAGGTCAGTCTGGAGGCCTGTGTCAATAAAGCACTGCGCAATCAGTCTTATTTCTTGATACAGGAGCATTTTCAAATAGAAAAGGAGGGCGTGGACCTCTTTGTTTACAGTGATAAGAAATGGCTGGTCTATATCCTGGACCAGCTGATCGGAAATGCAGTCAAATACAGGGATCAAGAGCCCGTGCTTCTGTTCAAGGCGAAAAGGATCGCAGCGGGAGAAACATTACTGAGCATAGAGGATCATGGAATCGGTATCGAGCCCGGGGAACTTCCTTTTCTTTTTGAAAGGGGATATATCGGGAGCAATCTCCGCAACGGAGATTATCGTTCTACTGGCATGGGGCTTTATTTTGTAAAAGAAACGGCAAAAAGGCTTGGGATCAAGATCCGGGTCTGCTCAAAACCAGGGGAATGGACACGGTTTGATCTGTATTTCCTGGATAATGCTGCTTATGTAACCTTGCAGAATTGTTAGAAATAAAAGCGGACTGTTATTTGGATGAAAGGATTTCTGACAGACTTTTTGTTACAATTTTAGTAAATAAAGGAGGCTTCATAATATGAAAAAAATAGTTGAGATCAGAAATCTTGTAAAAAGTTATGGAAAAAAAGAATATGAAGTGCAGGTGTTAAAGGGGATCAATCTGGATATCCAGGAGCATGATTTTATCGCCATCATGGGACCCAGCGGGGCAGGAAAGTCCACACTGCTGAATATGCTTTCCACTCTGGACAAACCCACGAGGGGCCAGATTTTTCTGGACGGGGAGGATGTGACAAAGGTGGACAACAAGCGTCTTTCCATTATCCGCAGGGATAAGATCGGATTCATATTCCAGGAATACAACCTTTTGGATAACATGAGTCTGGAGGATAACATCGCGCTGCCACTCTCTTTAAACGGTGTCAAAAGCAGTGAGGTGAAGAAACGTGTGGAAACGATGGCGGAGCTTTTCGGCCTGAAAGATCATCTTTCCAAATATCCGTATCAGCTCTCCGGCGGACAGAAGCAGAGAGGGGCCAGTGCAAGGGCGCTCATTACCAATCCGGAGATCATTTTTGCAGATGAGCCGACAGGTGCATTGGATTCCAAATCGAGCCGTGACCTGCTGATGAGTTTACAGTCGGCAAATGAATCCGGCAGGGCTACAATTTTGATGGTGACGCATGATGCATACACTGCAAGCTATGCAAAACAGGTCTATATGCTGGCAGACGGTCAGGTTCAGTGCAGGGTATATAACAAGGGAAGCCGCAAGGAATTTTACGAAGAGATCATGGATCTTCTTGCCTCAATGGGAGGTGAGAGAGAATGACACTGATAAAGCTTGCTTTCTCTAATTTTAAGAGGAGTGTACATGAATTCGGAGCATTGATCATTTCACTGTCGTTTTCCGTATTTATCTTTTTCAATTTTCAAAACATCCTGTACTCGGATTCAATGGATGTGCTGCAGAGTATGAATAAAGATTATATTGATATGGTAGTTCATGCGGCTTCCGTGGTCTTCTGCGTATTTTTATTCTTCTTCATCTGGTATGCCACAAATGTATTTTTGAACCAGAGAAAAAAAGAGATAGGGATATATACGTTTATGGGGCTGGACAATGTAAGGATTGGAAAAATGTATGTGCTTGAGGCTATGTTCATCGGCCTGTTCTCCGTGGCTGCCGGACTGGTGACTGGTACGGTTTTTTCAAAATTGTTCCAGATGCTGTTAATGAAGCTTTCCGATATTAAGGTGGATATACGATTTTCCTTTTCACTGAAACCGGCTTTGATCACGATGATTATATTTTTTGCGTTTTTCGGACTGATGATTTTAAAAGGATATATTTCAATCCTTAGAAGCAGTGTGTTGAACATGCTTTCAGGAGCGAAACAAAAGGAGATGAAGCAGGAGAGATCCTGGCTGACTCTGATAAAAGTAATCCTTGGAATCGCTGTCCTGACAGCTGGATTTGTATGTGCACTGAAAACAGGAGAGATCGATACGCTATGGTATGCATTTTTGGCAGTCGTGCTGGTTATTCTGGGAACATATCTGTTATACGGCGGGGCGATCCCCTACTTTGTCAGGAAACTGACAGAGCGAAAAAGTTTCCTCTACCAAAAGGAACGCACGCTGTGGGTCAATAATCTGTCCTACCGGATCCAGCGCAATTACCGGACCTATGCAATGGTAACGATTCTGATGATCTGTGCAGTTACGGTGCTGGGAATTTCCATAGCAATGAAGCAGCGCTATGATAAGATCGTTCATTTTAAAGATACCTTTACCGTTCAGGTCGTTGCACAGAAGGAAATGGATCTAAAGGAGATCGAAGCGGGGATCGAAAAGGAAAATGAGGTGGAATACAGTGCAGAGGTTTCCTATCTGATGCTGGACCCGGGTTATTTTCATACAAAATATGTAAACAATAATTATGCAGTCATTCCCTTTTCGCAGTTAAAGCGTACGGCAGAGCAGTCAGGCCTTCCGCTTGATTATCAGAAGCTTGGGAAAGATGAGGCGATTGAACTGTCTCATGTCATATTAATGAGCTTTGTTGGAAATGACGGGCAGAGGGAGGCACAGATCAACCAGGAGCATTTAAAAATCCTGGATGAAGTTGATACGCCATATCTGGGAGGACTGCAGGAAGCGATGAGTATCTATGTGGTAAACGATGAGGTTTATAAAAAGCTGGAACCGCTGGGAATGAAGATCTATATGTATAATTATAAACTGAAAGATCCGTCTAACCTGGACGCGTCCAAGCCATACCTTGAGTCACTGACACAGCAGAATCAGGATGGACAGTATCAGGCAGGAGTCAACTTCTCAGGTTCAGAGAGCAAGACAGAATCCTGGATCCGCGTGATGTATTCCTTATGTATCTTTATGTTCGTGACCCTGATACTCGCTGGCAGCAGTATTATATTTATCAAGCTGGGGAATGATTCCTATGAAGATAAAGAACGTTACCGGATCTTAATGAAGCTTGGCGTGGGCAAAGACGTGCTGGGGAGATCCATCAAACAGGAGATCCGGTTTACCTATTACTGCCCCTTTATTTTGATGGCGGTGACCTCATGGTTTGCAATCAAGGCACTGGGGAATGTCATGAAGGAGGATCTGTTTAAAGTTAATATCTATAGTGCGGTCTCGGTGCTTGTAGTATTCACGGCCGTGTATCTGATATCGGTAAAAATATTCAGGCGGAGAGTGCTGTAATTCAAAGGGGTCAGACCCCTTTGCGGTCCGAATTCAGAATATTCTCAAAACAGAGACAGCGAAAGTTTCTAAGTAAAGAAAATAGTTTCCTAGTTCAGACAATATGTGCTACAAAATTCTTGATAGAAGAGTTGGGCAGCACTGTTTTTATGTTGTGAAGCGGATTATGAAGGGGAATTACCTGACTGGATTGAGAAGATTGTAAGAGAGTAAGAAAGGCAGGGGGATGAAAGAGATCCCCCTGTTGATATTCCTATTGCCCTTTTAACATTTCGTAAAGTACATAGAAATTCCCTGACCGCCGCCGATGCACATGCTGATCATAGCGTTCTGTTTTTCAGAGCGCATTAATTCATACAGTACTTTGACTGTCAGGATACATCCCGTGGCGCCGATCGGATGTCCGATGGAGATTCCGCCTCCATAGATATTGACCTTCTTACTGTCCAGTCCAAGATCTCTGCTGACTGCATAAGCCTGGCTCGCGAATGCCTCGTTTATCTCAAACATATCGATCTCTTTTAAGTTAAGACCAAGTTTTTCAGCAAGCTTTTCACTTGAAAATTTCGGAGAATATCCCATAAGCTCAGCATCAAACCCGGCAACAGCATATCCTTCCACTTTTAGTTTCGGTGTCACATTCAGTTCGAGGGCTTTCTCTGCGGACATGATTACAACAGCAGCTGCACCATCATTTAAGCTGGAGGAGTTACCGGCAGTAACAGTGCCATCTTTTACGAAGCAGGGGGTTAACCGGGCCAGTTTTTCAAGCGTCTGATCCGGTCTCGGCCCCTCATCCGTATCGAAGATTGTAACATTTCCTTTTCGGTCCCTTAATTCTACAGGAAGGATTTCGTCTTTAAACTTGCCTGCATTGATGGCAGCACATGCTTTTTGATGACTCTCAAGTGCAAACCGATCCTGTTCTTCACGGGATACGTGATACTTTTGTGCTACATTTTCTGCTGTCACACCATTATGGCTGCCGTTCAGCGGCCAGGTGAGAATGTCAATGACCCCGTCTTCAAATGTTTTATGTCCCATCCGTGCTCCCCACCGGGCGTCCTTTATATAGTACGGGAGCTGTGAAATGCTTTCTGTGCCCCCTGCGACAACCACATCTGCCTGTCCGGTCTGAATCTCCATGACAGCTTCCGCAATGGACTGAAGAGAAGAGCCACACTGTCTGTTTACAGAATAGGCAGTTGTCTCTTTGGGCAAACCTGCTTTGAGGCTGACTGCCCTTGCCACAAATCCGTTCTCAGCAACTTCGCCTACCTGGCCGATAATGACTTCATCGACAGAAGCAGGAGTGATACCGGCACGTTTTACCGCCTCTTTGACTACCATGGCACCCATATCAATTGCAGAAAGATTCTTTAAACTTCCTCCAAAGGATCCAACAGGCAGTCTGACACCGCTTACAATTACAACATCTTTCATAAGAATACCTCCTAAATATGATTGACAAAATATAAAATATATTATATTATCGATTATATATCATAGATAATATAAAAGCAACAAGAAATTTATTAAGGAGGAAAACAATATGAGACGACCTGAATTTGTGACTGCCAAAGAAGCAGTGCGTACGATTAAAAACGGGGACACTTTTGGGATGGTTGGAATGACACTAAGCGGATCACCAGAAGAGATTTTAAAAGAAATGGAGCGTTCCTATCTGGAGGAGGGGGGTCCAAGAGATTTAACATTTGTACATGCAGCAGGGATTTCTGACAAAGTAGGAGGCATGAACCGCCTTGGACATGAGGGAATGCTGAAAAGGGTAGTAGGTTCTCACTGGGGCCTTGCACCAAATATGATGGACATCATTACCAATAACAAAGTGGAAGCTTTCTGTATGCCGCTTGGTGTACTTGCACATTTACATAGCACTGTCTCAAGAAGAGAGCCGGGGATGATCACGAAGGTTGGCTTAGGAACTTTTGTGGATCCAAGATATGAAGGCGGCAAGATGAATGACAGGACCAAGTCGCTGGGGGAAGATATGGTTGAATTGCTTGAGATAGACGGGGAAGAATACCTCAGATATAAAGCGACGAAATTTGATCATCTGATTATACGGGGCACATATGCGGATGAGCTGGGAAACATATCTACGATAGATGAAGGATGTGTTCAGGAATTACTGCCGGCAGTTCTTGCAACAAAGAAATTCGGCGGTAAGGTGATCGTTCAGGTAAGACAAAAGATCGCCAGCGGTTCTATTCCACCGAAGGAAGTTACGATTCCAGGAGTTTTTGTTGATTATGTTGTGGTATCAGAGAACCCATTTGAGAATCACCGGCAGTCTTCCGGATGGTATCAGGACGATACTTATTCAGGACAGCGTAAAGCTCCGGCAGCAGAATTAGACATTATCCCACTTAATGAGCGTAAAGTAATCGGACGAAGGGCAATGATGCAGCTTATGCCGGATACAGTCATTAATGTAGGAACCGGAATCCCGAATGATTCGGTTGGTCCGATCCTGGCAGAAGAAGAGATGATGAATGATATAATGGTAACGGTAGAATCCGGAATCTACGGCGGTGTTCCGGCAGGCGGGATGGATTTCGGAATCTCCCAGAATGCAGAGGCATTGATTCCTGTGGATGATCAGTTTGATTTTTATGAAGGAGCAGGCGTTGATTATACATTCATGGGATGCGGCGAACTGGATTCCCACGGAAATATCAATGCGACAAAAATGGGGAACATAGCACCAGGATCAGGCGGTTTCGTGGACATTACCAGTGCTGCAAAGAATGTTGTTTTCTGCTCTACTTTCATGGGAAAAGGACTGAAAGTGAAATTCGATGAAGAGAAAGGGGTGGAGATCGTTCAGGAAGGAAAAATCTGCAAAGTAGTAAAAGATGTACTCCAGGTATCATTCAATGGTGAACTGGCAAATAAACGTGGACAGAATGTATACTATGTGACGGAACGGTGTGTATTTAAGATCGGAATCGATGGTCCTGAGATTATAGAAGTTGCCCGTGGGATCGATCTAAAGAAGGATATTCTTGATAAGATGGAGTTTACCCCTAAAATCAGTAAAGATTTAAAAGAAATCCCAACCTGTATTTATAGAGAAGGCAAATTTGGGCTTAAGGAAATTGTAGCTGGCAGAAAATAGAAATTAGCAGGGCTTGACAGAACAGTATTTAAAAGCTATGGCAGTAACCTCAAATTAACATAAAAAACTTTTGCAGATCGATCACGATTGTCTCAGGATCATTAAAAACAATCATAATATGTAGAAATTTGATACATAATGAAGGGGTTCGGCTTGACAATATAAATTAAGAAAGTGTAAGATAAATATGTGATTATCGATAATATAAGATTGTAAAGGGAAAAGGTGCTGGTTATGGCTAAAGTAAAATTACAGAAAAAAGTGTTAAGTGAACAAATCAGAGAACAGCTCATGGAGTCTATTCTGAACGGCGAGATTAAACCAGGGCAGAAGCTTGTTGAGAATACAGTGGCAAAAGAATTTGGAGTGAGTCAGGCCCCGGTGAGAGAGGCTTTTAAGAGTCTTGAGGCACTTGGACTTGTCAGCGTCGAACCATATAAAGGGACTACAGTAAAAGAATTTGGTTATGAGACCATGCATGAATATTTTGTAGTGAGATCTGCTTTGGAAGGACTGGCAGGAAGACTGGCAGCGGAAAATATTACAAAGGAAGAGTTAGAAGAGCTGGAGATCCTGTTGGCCGATATGATAGAGGCGGCAAAAGCGGGAGATTACATGAAACGTTCCGAGATCAATCAGCTGTTCCATAATGCTATTATAGAAGCTTCTCATAATTCTTTGCTGATCAATGTCTGTAAAAATGTCAGACTTGGAAGCTGGTCCAGGATCACTTCGAAGTATACGACACTGGACGCTGATTTTATGGCAGTCAGACATAAAGATATGATTGATTTTCTGCGTGCAGGAGATGCTGATGGGATTGAAAATGCACTTCATCAGCATATAGAGGATAGTTTTGAGAGCTTTAGTGCGGATTTTTATAAGAATATGAAAAATGAGAAGTAATTATTTGATACCTTAATCTGCGGCCTGCCGCAGACCCGCCCGCAGGGCATGAGTTACGGGATGCCCTTTGGGTATAGTTTAAAAGCAGAATAATTTACAGGAGTCGAAAAGACACTGCCCCAAGAGAGGACAGTGTCTTTTTTTATAGGAAAAGAAGTGAATAAAAATATATACAAAAATGAACCGGAAAATTTGGAGTAATTTAACGAAAATGATAATCGATAATCAATTATCATTGACTCCATGCCGGAAACGTGGTAAAACAAATATATAATCGATTATATATAAACGATAGAAAGGAGATGGGTAATTATGAAGGCTGATAATCCGGTAAAAGACTTTTACATTGACAGAGAAAAGATCAAATACATCGGTACAGATCTGCAGCGTCCTGAATGTATACTGGCTGAACCTGACGGAAGCCTCTGGGCAGCAGATGCCAGAGGAGGTGTGTGTCATATAAAGCCTGATGGCAGTCAGGAGGTCATTACACAGAAGTATGCAGACAAGATTGATCATTCTTCGTCCAATGTAAACCGTTTTTTTGAAGGAACCCTTCCAAATGGTCTGGCTTTTGATCAGGACGGCAATATTCTGATTTCCAATTTCGGAACAGATTGTCTTGAAATCATGGACAGGAAGACTGGAGAAACGAAGATACTTCTGGATACCATCAATGGAAAACCAATTGGAAAAGTAAACTTCGTATATCGTGACAGCAAAAACAGGATTTGGATTACAATCACGACGATGAAGAAAAACTGGCTGGATGCCTTAGACCCGGATCTGGCAGATGGATATATCGTAAGATATGACCACCGTGGAGCCCAGATTGTAGCGGACGGTTTGATGTTTACCAATGAAGTAAGATTTGATGCAAAGGAAGAATTTCTCTACGTTGTAGAGACTACTGGCGGGAGGATCTTACGGTTTAGATGTGATGAAAACGGTGATCTGCATGATCGTCAGATTTTTGGACCAAACCATATGGGAGCAGGTGCGTATCCGGATGGAATCGCATTCGATGTATATGGAAATCTGTGGGGAACATGTGTATATTCGGACAAAATCTGGGTCATTGATCCGGATGGAGAATACCGGGTACTTTTAGATGACGGTGATCCGGAAAAAGTAAAAGCTTTGGATCAGGCGTTTAAAAATAAGTGTGTTACAAATGAGATCCTGTTTGAAACAGGAAGGGGTATAGCACCGTGGATTGCCAGTCTCACCTTTGGCGGAAAAAATCTCCGTAATGTCTATATCGGATCTTTAAGAGCAACATCGATACCATACTTTGAGGCACCGGTTGCAGGCCTCCCAATGGTTCATTGGAAATAAATACATAGAAGGAGTAGAAAGAATGAATTGTTATAGTGAAGAAATAAGCAGCAATAGAGCGGTGATCCGCATCGACGTGTTCAGTGAGGAAAAGAGAGATTTCCTGGTTGAGGATGATACTTTTTTGAACTATCGTCTTGCGGATGTAAAGATAAGCAAAGAGATTACAAAGGAAAAAGCAGATATTGTCTGGAATGTAGATAAACAGCCAAAAAATATCAGCTATTTAGACGGAGTACTTACACTCGATGGACAGTGGGAAGAAGGCGAGCTGAATAAAATCATGGTAAGTATGCTCGCAAATGAAATGGATAAATGTGGACTTCACCCATTCCATTCCTCCTGTGTTGTATATAAGGGAAAGACAATTCTTCTGGTAGGCGGAGAGAATAACCACGGTAAGTCTATGAGTCAGCTGGAAGGCTGCCGAAGAGGCGGTGCTATCTTCTCCACAGAGACAACGGTTACGGATGAGGACGGAGTTGCTCTGTATGGATCTACCAATGTATACATCAGGAAACGTGCAAAAGGAACAGAGAGAAGCGACCTGCCAAACCAGGATGAAGGAGTTGCAAAGTTCTGGGACAAAGAGCCGGAAATGAAATATATCTCAGGACCGCTTAAGATCGATCTGGCAGTAATGCCGGGGATTGACGGACACTTTGATACACAGGTTACGAAGATGGAAAGTTTTGAAAAGTGTTATCAGTCCTTCCATTCACTGATGAACTTCTTTGGACTTAATCAGCTGCTTTGCGGAAAAACAGGATTGGTTATGCCGATTCTCGATACAGATGAAAGAAGGCAGAAAAGAGGGAAGTTCTTAAAGAAGTTCTGTGACCCGATCCCGTATTACATGATTCGGGCAAAATCACCTCAGATCCTTTTTGACGAGATCGAAAAATTATTATAATAGCGGCAGGAAAGATAGGAGAGAAAATGGGAGAAAAAATCGTAAAGAAAATGAAAGTACTGCGTCTGAATGCACCAAAACAGCTGGAATACTGTGAAATGCCGATTCCAAAGCCGGGGCTGAACGAAGTGCTCTGCAGAGTAGAGTCTACCTCTATCTGTGGCACAGATCCCCATATTATAGATGGTGATTTTCCGGGATTCTGGCCAAAGGATTTTCCATTGGTTCCCGGACATGAGTGGGCAGGAGAAGTTGTTCAGCTGGGACCGAATGCAGAGCTTTACGGCTGGAAAGCCGGTGACCGCGTGGCGGGCATTGCAAATATGGGATGCGGCTTCTGTAAAAACTGTATGGAAGGCCGATGGACCATCTGCCTGAATTATGGAAAAGATAAGATCCATAATATGTACGGACACATTACACCGGGAGCCTATGCACAGTATATCAAGGTATCCATCAAGAGCATTGCAAAAATACCGGATTATATGGACTACAATCTGGCGGCATGCATGGATCCGCTGAGTATTGCTTTACATATGGTGGAAAGAAGTAAGATCGAGGCAGGAGATGACGTGCTGGTGAATGGCGCAGGAGCGCAGGGATTGATGGCAATCATCTGCTGTAAGAGTCTCGGGGCAGGACGTATTTTTGTGACAGGAAGCGGAAGACGTCTGGAGCAGGCAGCAAAATTAGGAGCAATTCCAATCAACTATAAAGAAGATAATGTTGCAGAAGTAATCATGGAGGCCACGAACGGACTTGGTGTTAAGCGGGTCATGGAATGTGCAGGAACAGCAAGCGGAATTAAACAGGCATGGGAAGTCATTGCAAGAGGTGGCTGCATCTCAACGATCAGTCTTCCAAAAGAGGAAGTGCCGATACCGGTCAGAAAGCTTGTTCTGGATGAAATTGATTTCATTGGAAACAGAGCAAATCCGAATACGCTTGAAAAGGCAATTGTTCTGGCAAACCAGCACCATGAAGAATTAGAACAGCTGATTACCCACGAATTTCCAATGTCAGAATATGAGAAAGCTTTTGAAATTTTCAGAGGAAGGTTAGATAACTCATTAAAAGTAATCGTAAAGCCGAACCAGGAATAGGAGAATATTATGCATGAACAACAGTTTGTCTATGTAGGAAAAAGGGTAGAACGCCCGGATGCCGTTGGTAAGGTTACCGGGGAAACACAGTATATCGCCGACATGAATATGCCTCATCAGTTGTATGCTGCTTTGGTAAGATCTCCACATGCCTATGCCGATATTAAGAGTATTGATTACAGTGAAGCAGCGAAAATGGAAGGTGTCGCAGTAGTCATCACAGGGGAAGATGAACATACAGGAATCGGACATTATGCCGCAGAGATGCCGACACTTGCCTATAAAAGAGTTATGTATTGGGGGGAACCGGTCGTTGCGATTGCTGCCGAAACATTAGAGATTGCAAAGGCGGCCTGTGAGAAGGTAAAGGTAGAGTATGATGTTAAGAAGCCGGTTCTTACCCTGGAAGACTCATTGAAGGGGGATGTGGTGTTCCATGACTGGTCTAAACTGAATACACATCATGAACTTTATTATGAGCAGGGAACTAATATCTGTCAGCACGTAAAAGTACGTGAAGGGGATATGGAGAAGGCATTTGCCGAGGCTGATTATGTAATTGAAGGGGAATACGAGACAACGGGAATTCAGCATGTATGTCTGGAAGGACATGGTGCAATTGCGAAATTTGACAGGGACGGTCTTGTTGTATGGACATGTGCCCAGTCACCGTTTTTTATGAGAGGCCAGCTGGCCAGAGCATTCGGTCTTCCACAGAATAAGGTGCGCATGATCCTTCCGCCGATCGGGGGCGGATTCGGAAATAAGTGGGAGCTTCGTGCGGAACCGCTGGTTGCAGCTCTTGCAAAGAGAACAAAAGGACGCCCGGTAAAACTTTTATTTACCAGAGAAGACGAATTTAAGGGAGCTTATTCCCGTGGAGCACAGAAGATCAGGATCAAATCCGGAGTTATGAAGGACGGAACGATCGTAGCAAGAGAAGTTTATAATCTTCAGGATTCCGGTGCTTATGTAAACGGAGCACCTCGTCTGAATTATTTGTCTACATATGCCTGCTGTGGACCATATAAGATCAAAAATGTAAAAGTAGATACGCTGACAGTCATTACGAATAAGCTGCCGACAAGTGCTTACAGAGGATTTGGCATCCAGGAAGTATCCTGGGCATGTGAATGCCATATGGATGATATTGCGAAGGAAATCAAAATGGACAACTATAAGTTCCGTGAGAAGAACCTCTGGGAAGACGGATATGTTACTCACACAGGAGAAAAATTATTCAGTGTAGGTATTAAGGAATGTCTGGAAGCTGCTGCTAAGGGGCTTGACTGGGATGTGCCGATTGAGAAAGTGGCTGCCGACGGAAGACTTAGAGGCCGTGGATTGTGTCTGACATGTAAGATTACGGGAACACCATCCGGTTCCGCTGCCATTGCCAAACTGAATGAAGACGGTACGGTTGACCTTCTGAAATCTGGTACTGATATGGGACAGGGAAACAATTCCGTTGCTTGTATTTTCTTTGCAGAAGCGATGCAGATCGATATCAAAAAGGTAAATGTAGCTCCTGTTGATACCTTGTATACACCTTACGAAAAATCTGCTACAGGATCCAGACTGACATTTCACATGGGAAGAGTCCTGATTGAAGCAGCACAGAGTATCCATGAGCAGTTAAAGAAGAGAATGGGGGATCATTGGGGATGCCCGAAAGAGGATGTTGTAATTAAAAACGGAATTATCAGAGGACACGATAAAGAGGGAAATCCTACAGAACTGGCGATCAATGATCTTGGTAAGGCACGTGTATTGATTGAGCAGGATCCGATCATCGGAGTAGCAGCCCATAATACTGTTGATATCTGGGATAAACCGGACCGTGAGACAGGTAAGTCTTCACGTGTATCCGTCCTGTGGTTCTGGACAGCACATGCGGCACAGGTATTGGTGGATCCAAAGACAGGAAAGGTCGAAGTAGAGAAATATTCAGCGGCTCATGATGTCGGTCAGGTCATCAATGAAGATTCTGTACGCGGTCAGATTGAAGGCGGAATCATCCAGGGACTCGGACATACACTTCTTGAGGAACTGGAATGGGATGAGAACGGGACAATGATGAATCCGAATATGGCAGACTTTAAGGTGCCAACGGTAAAGGATGCAGGTTTCCCGATGAATATTACATTAGTAGAAGTTCCACATCCGGAAGGACCGTATGGTGCAAAAGGAATTGGCGAATGTTGTGTAACTGGAGTACCGGGAGCGGTTGGAAACGCGATTTTTGATGCAACAGGTGTCAGAATGACAAAAATTCCATTAAAACCGGATCAGGTATACCTGGCGCTGAAGGAAGCTAAATTTGGAAAGAGGTGTGAAAACAGATGTTAAAACCGTTTAAATTAATTACAGCTAGGAATCTGGAAGAAGCGTTACAGAGTGCAGTTCAGGGTTATAAGGTTGTCTGCGGGGGGACGGATGTTTTCGTAATGATGCATAAAGGGGTAGAATACCCGGCATTAGTAGATATTTCCGAATTAGAAGGCCTGAAAATAATTTCTTATGATGAAAAAGAAGGCATGACAATTGGTGCAGGCGTTACCCACAGCCAGATCGAGCACAATGAATATGTGAAAAAGTTTTATCCGGCACTGGCTGACGGATGCTGCAAGATCGGCTCTGTTCAGGTCCGCAATAAGGGAACAATCGGCGGAAATATCTGCAACGCTTCTCCGGCAGCAGATACAGCAGGACCGCTTCTGCTTTATGATGCAGTTGTCAATATCGCAGGAATACAGGGAAACAGACAGGTTCCGATCGAAGAATTCTTTACAGGTGTTAAGAAAACCGTATTGAACCAGGGAGAGATTGTTCTCAGTGTTCAATTAGCTCCGCCGCAGAAAACGGAAGGCAGTGCTTATCTGAAACTAATGAAGCGCGGTGCGCTGGAAATCGGAATTATGAGTGCAGGAGTCAGATTTATCTGTGATGAGAATGGACAGTGCACAGATGCCAGAGTCACACTTTCAGCAGTGGCACCGACCCCGATACGCGTGCATATGGCAGAATCAGCACTGATCGGAGGGAAGATCAGTGATGAGGCGATTCTTCAGGCGGCAGAAACAGCATATGAGGCTGCATCTCCGAAGACATGGCGAAACAGTGAACAGTGGTCTAAGGATATGGTAAAGGTCTATATCCCAAGAGCAGCAGAGATCGCATTAAACCGTATGAAAGGAGCGTGCTGATATGGAAACCCGCGCAATTAGTTTTGACATTAATGACCGTCATATCAATCTTACCGTGCCGGTACACCGCACACTGTTGGAAATGATCCGTGAAGATATCGGACTGACAGGTGTAAAAGAAGGATGTGACGAAGGGGAATGCGGAGCATGTACTGTCATTATGGACGGACAGGCTATTCATTCCTGCTGCACACTGGCCGTCAGTGCCGATGGGAAAAAGATTATCACGATCGAGGGACTTCAGAAAGAGGATGAACTGGATTTGATCCAGCAGGCTTTTATTGATGCAGGTGCTGTTCAGTGCGGGTATTGCACACCAGGTATGATCTTAAGTGCAAAAGCACTGCTTGATGTAAACCCGGCACCGACAGAAGAAGAGATCCGCACAGCAATTGAGGGAAATATCTGCCGTTGTACAGGGTATGAAAGAATTGTCCAGGCAATTACACTCGCAGCCGATTATAGAAGGAAATAGCAGGAGGGTTATTATGGGAAAAACAACCGTAGCTTTAGCAGGAACATTGGATACCAAAAGTGTAGAGTATGCATTTGTAAAAGAGGAAATTATCAAATCAGGCTGCGATGTGCTTGTGATTGATACCAGCGTGTTAGGAGAAGCAACATTTGAACCGGATATCAAAAAGGAAGAGGTCGCAAAAGAAGGCGGCGTAGATCTGGCAGAATTTGCTGCACGTGTAGAAGGGGATACCCGTGTACGTGCCAACAGGGCAATGAGTGCAGGCCTTGCTGTTATTCTGAAAAAGCTTGTAAAAGAAGGCAGAATTGATGCTGTACTGGGTATGGGCGGTACCGGTGGAACAGACAGTTTGAGCGCAGCATTCAGACAGCTTCCTCTCGAGTTTCCGAAGATGCTGGTTTCTACAATGGCATCGAATAATACGAAACCTTATGTTGGAAATTCCGACATGATTATGATGTATTCCGTAACTGACATTGCAGGTCTGAACAGCATTTCCCGCGTAGTACTTTCTACGGCAGCCCATGCAGCGGCAGGAATGGCCCAGGGATATGCCGAAACAAAGAAAATGACAGAAAAATCCAATCCGCTCATCGCCATTACCATGTGGGGTGTTACAACACCATTCGTCATGAAGATGCGTGAGATCCTGGAGACAAGAGGCTTTGATGTTGTCATCTTCCATGCGGTAGGAGAAGGTGCAGCAATGGAAGAACTGATCGATGCAGGGATTATAGATGGTGTAATCGATGCAGCACTGCCGGAAATCCTGAACCAGAAACTGGGAGGAATCTTTGCGGCAGGCGAGGGTAGAATGGATGCGGCATCAAGAAAGGGGATTCCGGAGGTCGTAGTACCGGGCGCAGTGGAAGCCTTCAATTTTGGGGCGCCGGACACTATTCCAGAATGCTATAACACACCAGAGCGCAGGGTGATCCTGCATAATCCAAATATAACGTCTTTGCTTGCAACTCCGGAAGAGATGGTCTGGCTGGGCGAATATGTAGCAGAACATGTAAATGCCAATCCGGCTAAAAAGGCAGTTTATCTGCCATTACTCGGACTGGACCGCTATATGGCAGAGGGCGGCCCATGGTTTGGACCAGAGTATCTGACTCCATTATTCGATGCAATTAAGACAAATCTGAATTCAGAAGTTTCTGTAACAGAGATGGAAAACCACATCAATGATGAAGCGTTCGCAGTTGCTGTGGCAGAGAAGTTTCTTGAGATTTATCAGGAATCATAGAAAAGGAGTTTTATGAAAAAGCTGGTTATTTACTCAATATTAGTTGCCATTCTGGCAGGCGTTGTGACTCTGATTACAGATCTTTTACAGGCAAATGACATTATATCCGTGGATGCAGGTCTTACTTTTGTAACATTTGCATGCTGGGCATCATATTTCCTGTATGGTGCGGATCCAAAAGGGGCGCTTAAGGGTGGAGCGAGTATGATCGTGGGGCTCGTCTGTGCAATTATTATCTATGTATTTACTAACATATTTGCGGACATGGGCTGGAATGTATCCTATCTGGCCCTGCCAGCAGCCGTTGTCATAGGGGTAGTTTTAATGTGCCTGGGAGAAAAAATTCCCTATGCCAATAATGTGGCGGCAATTTTCATGGGAGCAGCAATGTATTTTGCAATCATGGGAACTTCAGCAGGATCAAAAGGTTATGTGATCGCTGCTTTAGGAGAAATATTATATGGAGCATTAGGGCTGCTTGCAGGATATTTAACAGTAGCCATCAGCTCGAAGGTACGTAAGTAAAATGATATTAGAAAAGGCAGAGAAATGGCGGAAAACGCATGTTTTCTTTGCCTTTTTATAAAAGGAGGTTCTATGCGGGAGAGAAAAAGAACCGGTGTGATTATCACTGCAGCAGGATTATCACGTAGAATGGGGGAGTTTAAGCCTCTTTTGCTGCTTGGAAATAAGACAATTATCGAGCACATGATCGATAATGCAAGATTTGACGGTATGGAAGAAACAGTTGTTGTTGTCGGCAGGGAAAAAGAGAAGCTGGCAGAAAAACTGAAAGATAAAAATGTGAAAATAGTAGAAAACAGGGATTTTGAGTCATCAGATATGCTCACGTCCATAAAATGTGGGATTCGTAAGCTGAGTGATCATATCGAATGCTTTTTTATCATACCGGGGGATATGCCGCTTGTTTCAAAAGCATGTTATCAGTGTATGCTGGCGAAGTATGAGAGCAGTAAAGATCCGGGAATCGTACAGGTGAGATATCAGGAAAGCGGAGGACATCCCATACTGATCCCGGCAAAATACAGGGAACATATCCTGGCTTACGGGGGCGGAAGAGGATTAAAGGGGGCTTTGAAGCCTTTTCAGGATGACATACAGGTTCTCAGGTGGCATGAAAGCAGTGTCCTGGTGGATATGGATACTCCTTCTGATTTTGAATTTATAAAAATGATTTATGAAAGAAAGAGAATACCAAGGAAAATGGCAATCTTTGATATTTTAAATAGAAATCAGGTTTCGATAGAGGTGGTTCATCACTCACTTGCTGTTGAGAAAATTGCACTTCTCATAGCCGAACATGCAAGAAAAAAAGGATATCCGATGAACCTTAGCCTGATCAGTGCGGCCGCGCTTTTACATGATGTGGAGCGGGCAAAACCGAATCACGCACAAAAGGGTGCTCAGCTTCTAAGAAAACTGGGATATGATCAGGTAGCAGAGATCGTAGAAGAGCATATGTTTATTTCATCTGATGCAATGGAACATATTGATGAAAGAGCTGTTGTATTTCTGGCGGATAAGCTGGTTCAGGAAGACCGGGCAGTCAGCATAGATGAACGTTTTGAAAAAAGATTACTGGAATTTGAAGACAACCCCGAAGTTTATCAAAAGATTCAAAAGAACAAGGAAAACGCAGTGAAATTAGAAAAAATCTTATTATAGGGATAAACAAACCGGGAATGGCCTGCAAAGGACAGATAAGGGTATTGCTTGAGATGATAGAGGAGAGAGGACTATGAAGCTTATAAGGACACAGGACGCAGTGGGACATATACTATGCCATGATATTACACAGATCATCCGAGGTGTGACCAAGGATGCGGTATTTCGAAAAGGACATGTTGTGACAGAGGAGGATATTCCGGTTCTGCTTTCCGTAGGAAAAGAACATTTATACGTGTGGGAAAAGCAGGAAGGAATGCTGCATGAAAATGAGGCTGCCCAGGTGCTGCGGGAAATCTGCCAGGGAGCTAATATGCATCCTACAGAGGCAAAAGAGGGGAAGATTGAGTTAATTGCAGACTGCGACGGCTTATTGAAAGTAGATTCTAAGCGGATGAAAAAGGTGAACAGCTTAGGAGAGATGATGATTGCAAGCCGGCATGGAAACTTTCCTGTGAAAAAGGGGGACAAGATTGCGGGGACACGCGTGATCCCTCTTGTGATCGAGAAGGAAAAGATGGAGAGGGCGAAGGAGACATCAGGGGAGACTCCCATATTTGAGGTTCTGCCTTTTTGCCACAGGAAGGTGGGGATCGTGACAACAGGAAGCGAGGTGTACCATCATCGGATCGAGGACACATTTACCCCGATGATCGAGGAAAAACTGGCCGAATATGATACCGAGATCCTGGGACATGAGATCTGCAATGATGACCACGAGATAATCACAGGGGCCATCATGAAACTGTTGGAAATGGGATGTGACATGGTGGTGTGTACAGGCGGGATGAGTGTGGACCCGGATGACCGCACACCGCTGGCGATTAAGAATACGGGGGCTGAGATTGTCACCTATGGGGCACCGGTACTGCCTGGGGCGATGTTCCTGCTGGCATATTACGATGGGAAGATCCCGGTTATGGGACTGCCGGGCTGCGTGATGTATGCGAAACGGACGATTTTTGATCTGGTCCTGCCGCGGCTGATGTGTGAAGAGAAGTTAAAAGTAGAGGATTTAAGCTGTCTGGGTGAAGGCGGATTATGTCTGTCCTGTCCGGTGTGCACATTCCCGAACTGCGGATTTGGAAAAGCGGAGGCATAGAATATGAAGGATCTTTATGGGAGAACAATTGATTATATGAGGATCTCGATCACGGACCGCTGCAACCTGCGCTGCCGGTACTGTATGCCCACGGGCTTATGCTGGATGCCGATGGAGGAGATTCTGACCTATGAGCAAATTGAAACAGTCTGTCGTTCAGCAGTTTCTATTGGAATCAACAAGTTCAAAATTACAGGAGGCGAACCCCTTGTGAGAAAGGGCTGTCCTGAGCTGATCGGTAGAATCAAGCAGATACCGGGTGTGGAACAGGTGACGATAACCACAAATGGAATTCTGCTGGCTGAACAGCTGGATCGGTTGATTCTGGCGGGTGTGGATGCGGTGAATGTAAGCCTTGATACTTTGGATGCGGAAAAGTTCCGGTGTATTACGGGATTCGATATGCTGGATCGGGTAAAAGCCTCTATTCAGAGTGCAGTGGATAAAGGTGTGAATGTGAAATTGAATACGGTTCTGCAGAGTGGAGTGAATGACAAAGAATGGCCGGAACTTATGAAGCTGGCAGAAAATCACCGCCTGGATGTACGTTTTATAGAGATGATGCCGATCGGTTTCGGAAAAAAGAGCAGGATGGTTTCCAACAGAGAACTGCTTTTGAGGATGAAGCTGCTGTATCCGGGGATAGAGGCTGATGAAGTGAAACACGGAAATGGCCCGGCGGTATATTATAAGGTGCCTGGATTTGAGGGAAGTATCGGTTTTATCAGCGCAATTCATGGAAAGTTCTGTGATAGCTGCAATCGAATCAGGATGACCTCCACCGGAGAACTTAAGGCCTGCCTGTGTTATCAGGATAGTATTTCATTGCGTGATGCGGCAAGACAGAGCGATGAGAATGAAATCAGGAGACTTCTTAAATTAACAATCAGTAAAAAACCGGAGATGCACTGTTTCGAAACCATGGATTCAGTCACAGAGTGCAGACAGATGGTAAAAATAGGAGGATAGAAATGGGAAAGTTATTAGGAATCTGTATCAGTGAGAAACGGGGTACACAGAAGCATATGGTTGAGGGAGCGTATATTGTAGAAGGATGGGGAATAGAAAACGATGCTCATGGCGGTGACTGGCATCGTCAGATTAGTCTTCTTTCGTTCGAGAAAATAGAAGCATTCCGCAGAAAAGGTGCAGATGTCGATTTTGGGGCCTTTGGGGAGAATCTGATCGTGGAGGGATATGACCTTCGTACACTTCCATTGGGAAGTAAATTCAGGATCGGCGGGGCTTTGCTGGAACTGACACAGATCGGGAAGGAATGCCACAGCCACTGTGAAATCTTTAAGAAAATGGGAGAGTGTATCATGCCGCGGGAAGGAGTGTTCACAAAAGTACTGCATGGCGGATATATCAAGCCGGGCGATGAAGTAGAATTGATCCTGCCAGATGAAGCATAAAAAGTATTGTAAAAAAGTATAAAAAAATTGTAATTTGTTGTTGACAAATGCCAGTAAAATATGGTAATCTAATCGAGCTGTCGCTTGAGAGAGTGGTTGAAAACAGAAAGAACCGGGTTTTAAAGCGAAAAAGAAAATGAAAAAAGTTCTTGACAAACAGCAAACGATATGATAACCTATAAAAGTTGCTACTGACGACAAAAACCGACAGCAGAAACGACAAAAAGAACCTTGATAATTAAACAATAGACAACAAACCCTTGAAAATTTCTTATAGA
>NZ_JBZUUL010000017.1:0-36085 GCF_058819085.1 Faecalicatena sp. | reverse complement strand
GAGCTGACTGTTACTAATAGGTCGAGGGCATAACCAAACATGGTGGTAGGATAATGGATGTAAAAGATTCTTTGTATGTAGTTTTGAAGGTACATCATAATAGATGGGATGAGAGAAGCGATACCTAAAAAGGGTATCGTTTTTTGTTGTTTGCATAGGGGTCAGACCCTTTTGCACTCCGAATTCAGAATATTCTTAAACTATCTTATAATAGATCAACCTCCTTGTTCCCATTTACAATCCAAGAAGGTTGATCTATTATAAGGTGATTTGAGAATATTCTGAAAATGGACTGCAAAAGGGCCTGACCCCTTTGAAATAGGCTTGAATAAGTTTCAGCTTTGTGGTATGATTTGAAAAGTTTATTTCAAAGTGCATCCGCGGTAAAGAAACGGATCTTGATTGAAAGAGATACAAAGAATTATTTTCAGGAGAACAGAATGAAGGGAAAAATTAGGAAAGCCGTAGGAAAAGTTTATTCTTTGGCAGCATCAGTTAGTTCACACCACACAGGGGCATATGCGGCACAGGCGGCATATTTCTTTGTGTTGTCATTAATCCCGATCATTTTACTGCTTCTTACATTGGTGCAGTTCACACCGGTGACTCAGCCGGATGTAATGGCTGCGGTAAAGCAGGTTTTTCCAAGTTCTGTGGAGGGATTGATCGTATCGATCGTGAATCAGGTATATGCTCAGTCAGGAACTGTCATCCCGGTTACGATCATTGTTGCATTGTGGTCAGCAGGCAAGGGTGTACTTGCTATGACTTCGGGCCTAAATTTGATCTATGAGAATACAGAGTCAAGAAATTATATTTATCTGCGTTTCAGGGCATCTTTTTATACAGTCATATTTATCCTTGCGATCGTACTTTCCCTGACACTATCCGTATTCGGTAACAGTATCAGTCTGGTCGTGTATAAGCATGTACCGGTGCTGACGAAAGTGATGGATCTAATCATCCGTATCAGGACACTGCTGACACTGGTCGTGCTGACACTTTTCTGGGATCTTGTGTATAAGTTTCTGCCGGACCGTACCCATCTGTCAAAGACCACCATGAAGCAGCAGCTTCCAGGCGCAGTATTTACATCATGCGGATGGCTGCTGATGTCCTTTGTGTTCTCTATTTATCTGGATATTTTTACAGGCTTTACAGATATGTACGGCAGTCTGACCACGATCATTTTGATTATGCTGTGGCTGTACTTCTGTATGTATATCATTCTGCTTGGAGGAGAGCTCAATGCACTGCTGGAAGGATATGGGCGCAGATGGGAAAGATAGAAGAACTTGTTGTTCATGTATGAAAGGTCTGTTTTTTAAAGAGGGAACTGTCCCTTTACAAAGCAGACTTTAGTTTCCCGAAAAATTGTTTTGGCAGCAGTGCAGTCATGCCTTCTCTTGTAAAATGTTATAGTTTAGCAAATAGGAATGGAATCACAAGTGATCTTCTAAGAGACATTTTCACAAGTCAACAATAGAGTGATAAAGATAATAACTTTGGGTAATAACAATAAAGATAATAATAATAAAGAATAAAAAGTACTTGATTTCATTGCAGAAAAGTTTTATAATAAATCACATGCAGATATAGTTCATCGGTAGAATGCTAGCTTCCCAAGCTGGAGAGGCGGGTTCGATTCCCGTTATCTGCTCTATCTCATTACAAGAAGTCCTAATTTTAGGGCTTCTTTTTTTGACTCATTTTCTTGGCATCGGGATAAAGTGCAGATGATTTTAGTCTCAACTTGGCTTAACATTTAAACGTATTGATAATCCACCATAGCCTGTTTTGTTGATCTCATATATCTAAACAAAATCTTAATAGATCCTCCCATAATTTTATCACCGCCTTAATAGAAAAGGTACTATCATAAAAGTAAGAAAAGAAGGTGATGATAATGTTGACAAATTTAATTTTAGGAATTATTGTAACAGCAGGTGCATTATATGGGTTTTATCTGATGAAAGGCTTGGACTGTTTCATGGATGAGGAGCAGAAGCTCCATAAGGCAGTCAGAAAGAGGGAATATGCTGTGATATTTGGGAAAAGCAAAGAAGTGGAGCAGATTTCAGCCTGGTTTGAACAGGCAGGGATTCAGCCGATTTATATGGAGACTCTCTATATTGACAGGGATTGGAAGCATGTGGAATATCTGGCGGCTGTCTCTAATTCGGATATCGATAATCTGTCCGCATGTACCCTGTTCCGAAAAATGTATCCGAAGGCGCAGATTTTCAGCCTCTGTAATGAGAAGGCAAATATGAGATTGTACCGGCAGGCACACTTTACCGTATTTACAGAAAAAGAGGAACTCATGCAGCGTCTGGAACTGCTGATTATGGAAAACGAGGTCGGTGCAGCATGAAATTCTTTACAAAGCGTTTGACACAGACACAGATGATCGTGATCGGCTATTGTCTGATCATATTTATAGGGGCAGGGCTTCTCATGCTGCCAGTCTCCACCAGGTCAGGTGTGAGTACTCCGGCGGTGGATGCCCTGTTCACTTCAACTTCCGCCGCATGTGTGACAGGACTTGTGATCGCAGACACATTCCAGTACTGGTCCACATTCGGACAGTGTGTGATCCTTGCGATCATCCAGATCGGCGGACTTGGATTTATGACGATCGGGGTCTTTTTTGCGATCGTCCTGAGAAGGAAGATCGGACTTTGGACTAGAGGCACGCTCCAGGAGAGTGTGAATATCATGCAGGTCGGCGGAATTGTCAGGCTGGCAAAGAAGATCATAGTAGGGACACTTTTTTTCGAAGGGCTGGGAGCCTTGATCCTGGCGTTTCGGTTCAGTGAGAACATGAGTCTTGGAAAGGCAGTTTACTTTGGGGTCTTTCACTCCATATCTGCTTTCTGTAATGCAGGATTTGATCTGATGGGAGAGAATGGGGCTTATTCTTCTTTTTCCCCCTATTATAATGACTGGGTAGTTAATCTGGTGATCATGAGTTTGATCATTATAGGTGGTATCGGGTTTTTCGTGTGGAATGATATTTCGGTAAATAAGCTTTCCTTTAAAAAATACCGTCTCCACACAAAGATCGTATTGATCTCTACATTTATACTTGTTTTTGGAGGAGCTGCGCTGCTCTTTTTCTTTGAGCAAAACCATACGATCGCAGGGATGCCCCTTGATGACAAGATCTTATGCTCCTTATTTGGATCTGTGACTGCAAGGACGGCAGGCTTTAATACGGTAGACACAGCAGCTCTGACGGACAGCAGCAAGCTTTTGACCTCTATACTCATGTTTATCGGCGGAAGTCCGGGATCAACGGCGGGTGGTATCAAGACGACCACCTTTGTGGTGCTTCTTGTGTATGTACATGCGAACTTGAAAAAAGAAGCACATTGTAATATCATGGGAAGAAGACTGGATGATGGGTCTATCAGAAAGGCAAGTGCTGTATTATGTATCAATTTATTTTCCGTTATACTGGCAGTATTGATCATCATTACTGTACAACCCGTACCTGTCACGGATGCCGCATTTGAAGTGATCTCAGCGATCGGGACTGTGGGTATGTCTACGGGGATCACAAGGGATATGGTGACGGTCTCAAAAATAGTTTTGATTTTCCTGATGTACTGCGGCAGGATCGGCAGTATGACATTTGCATTGTCACTGCGCGGACATAAGACCGAGCCGCCGGTGAAGGTGCCTGCAGAGCAGATTATGATCGGTTAGATTAATGGAGGGATAGTAAATGAAGACAGTATTGATTATAGGTCTGGGAAGACTGGGACACCATCTGTGCATCAATATGTCACAGCTGGGAAATGAGGTTATGATCGTAGACCGGGATGAGGAGTGCATGCAGGATCTGCTCCCTTATGCTACAATGGCAAAGGTGGGAGACTGCACCAACGAGGATGTTTTAAGAAGCCTGGGGGTAGGAAATTTTGATATTTGCTTTGTATGTATAGGTTCTAACTTCCAGAGCAGTTTAGAGATCACCAGTCTGATCAAGGAGATGGGTGCAAAATATGTAGTAAGCAAGGCAAATCGGGATATCCATGCGAAGTTCCTGCTGAGGAATGGGGCAGATGAGGTGATTTACCCTGACCGGGACATTGCAGAGCGTCTGGCAGTTAAACACAGCGCGAACCATGTATTTGATTATATTGAACTGACAGAAGGCTATTCTATTTTTGAAATTCCGCCGATGAAGGAATGGGTCGGGAAAAGTATCCGTCAGCTGGCGATCCGCTCGAAATATCATGTCAGCATCCTGGGAATAAAGAAAAACGGACATCTGCAGCTTCTGCCGCAGGCTGACAGGCTTCTGGATGAAACAGACCATCTGATGGTAGTGGGACTTAGAAAGGATATTGACCGGATATTGGCAAATATCGAGTAAGATGTTATGATGGAATCAGATAGGCCACAACTGCTTGGAATCTGATCTGTGAAGAAGCGGTGATGGCATGGAAGAGGGATCTGCTGAAGATCCAATAGAAAGGACCGTGGAGGTATGAAAGAAGCTGTGAAGGCTGTCAGAACTGTCAGAAATATTGCGAAGAATAAAAAGGTGAATTATGCACTGCGGACTATTTTGATCGTCCTTACAGCCAGCCTGGTCTGTCTGATCTTAAACCAGGCTGGTGTGGCAAAGGAAAACTGTCTGATGGTGTTTATGGTGGGCGTGCTCCTGATCAGCGTGTTTACACGGGGATATGAGTACGGGATCATAGGCGCTATTGTCAGTGTTATGATGTTCAACTACTTTTTCACGGTTCCTGTCCACACGTTTGCAATTATGAATCCCAACGACGTAGCTCTGATGGGATTCTTTTTGTTGGCTGCCTGTATTTCCTCCAGTCTGACTGCACGGTTCCAGAAACAGCTTTTGATCGCACAGCACAGTGAGGAGACGGCGCTTCGGCTTTATGAAATGTCTGAGAAGTTCATTAATGTAACGGGGAAAGAGAATATCATACAGCTTGGGATCCGGTATATTTATGAGCACACCGGGTATGATTGCATCGTGGAGCTGGAGGGAGAGACGATCGGTGCCGGAGCAGCAAAGGAATATACATCCAAGGATTACCTGATGTTTCCGATCATCGGGATGGTCAGGCAGCTGGGGACCTTGAAGGTATTTAATCATAACCAGGGGCTTGTGGCAGAGGCAGAGATGCTTGTGAAGACGGCTGCCAACCAGATCGGGATCGCGCTGGACCGTGAACTGATCTATGCGGAGCAGGAGCAGATCAAGCTGGAGGTTGAACGGGAGCATATGAAGAGCAGCATGCTCAGGAGTATTTCCCATGATTTCAGGACACCGCTTACCGGGATCATGGGCGACTGTAGTTTGATCCTGGAGAATCACTCCATGGGGATCGAGGCAAAAAACGGCCTGGTCCGGGATGTGATGGAGCAGGCGATGTGGCTGATGAAAATGATGGAAAATATTCTGAGCATGACCAAGATCGAGAGCGGACAGCAGTTTATCGAGAAACATCAGGAAGTGGTGGATGATGTCATCTATGAAGCTGAGAAGCATGTGATCGGCCTTAAGAATAAACGCAGCTTTCGGATCACACTGCCGGACCGGGTTGTTGTGGCTGAGATGGACAGCAAGATGATCATGCAGGTACTGGTAAATCTGCTGGATAATGCGATGAAACATACGGAGGACAGTGGATATATCAGTTTGAATGTTTCCTACCGTCATGGCCGGGTATATTTTGTGGTGGAAGATGATGGAGATGGGATCGAGGAAGGGATGGAGGAGAAAATATTTGATGAATTTGTATCCCTTTCTGATAAGAGCACGGACCAGAAGAGGGGAATCGGACTGGGTCTCGCGATCTGCCGGGAAGTGGTAAAGGCCCATGGCGGAAAGATATGGGCCGAGAACCGCTCAGAAGGTGGTGCGAGATTTACATTCTGGCTGGAGGCAAGACAGGCAGATCAGACGGACAAGGATTGACAGGTGGTAAAGAATGAAGGAAAAAAAGACAATTTTAATTGTAGAGGATGATAAGTATATCGTAAACTTTATGAGCATGACTTTGAAGGATGAGGGCTATGGTTACTATGTGGCAAAATCTGTGAAGGAGGCGATCAGCCTTTTCTATGCGAACCAGCCGGATATGATTCTGCTGGATTTAGGACTGCCGGACGGGGAAGGGATCGACGTGGTGAAAAATGTCAGGGAGCTGTCGAATACGCCGATCATCGTTGTGTCG
The DNA here is from genome assembly GCF_058819085.1 of Faecalicatena sp. NCBI lineage: Bacteria > Bacillati > Bacillota > Clostridia > Lachnospirales > Lachnospiraceae > Faecalicatena > Faecalicatena sp. Next base: position 29,867 of record NZ_JBZUUL010000017.1, on the reverse strand, counting down.
GCCAGGCAGGAAGAGCAGGAGAAGATCGAGGCCCTGGATGCAGGGGCGGACGATTATGTGACCAAGCCGTTTTATATGGGAGAGCTTTTGGCCAGAATACGGGTTGCCATGCGTAAAATAGAGAGCATGCCGGCAGAGAGTGCGGAGGAGATGTTCCAGCAGGATTATCTGACTGTAGATTATGCAAAGCGCAGTGTTCTGATCGACGGAGAGGAGATCCATCTGACTCCCATCGAATATAAGATCTTAGTGCTTCTGATCGCCAACCGGGGAAAAGTGCTTACACATAATTATATACTAAAGGAGATCTGGGGATACGGAGAAGGCGTGGAGGCAGGAACACTTAGAGTATTTATGGCAACTTTAAGAAGAAAGATCGAGAAGAATCCGGCGGAACCGAGGTTTATTGTTACCGAGGTAGGGGTGGGGTATCGGTTTAAGGAGTAATCTGCAGGCCGGATAGAAAGAACTAGAGTAAGGAAACACAGAGGAGCACGGTCTTTTCACGGATCGTGCTCCTTTTTAATTCCATCATTTCCGACTTTACAGCTTTGTATTCACCGCCCTGAGTATATCTGCGATCTCACGTGATTCAGGGAATATCTGATATTGGGGCTCCCGGATATCTTCCAGATAGTGGGCATCGGAGCTGCTGACGATACTGCAGTTTAAAAAGTAAGGATGCTCCTTCTGGATCCGGTGCAGGTTCCTAAGGTCATGGATCTCTGCACAGGTAAAGGTGCTGTCAGGAGGCACGAAGCCCAGGTTGCTCAAAAGGCTGGTGGAGGTCTTGTCAATATGTGCAGGGTAAGCGATCCCGCCAAATGAGCCTGCAAGAGGGACTGCTTCATCGAACGGGATATCCGTTGCATTGATCAGCAGGTTGTCTATTGTACCGACCACCTCGTCCTTTTCATTCATGATCTGCTGTTTTCCGAAGATATCCTCTCGATTGCGAACCGGCATCAGGTGTTCATAGACATACCGGTCAAAGGAAAGGGCATGGTCCAAGGTATCAAAGAGGCAGATGACGTGGACTTCCTCAGCGGTGCACAGTTCCATTCCGGGAATTACGATCACACCGTAATTCTTCCCGTGGAAAATAGCTGCAGGGCAGTTCCTGCAGCTGTTGTGATCCGTCAGGGCGATCACATCTAAACCCTTGACAGCAGCCATCCCTACGAGATTGGCAGGTGTCATATCATCATCTCCGCACGGGGAAAGGCAGGAGTGGAGGTGAAGGTCATAATAAAGCGGTGTCATGCCTTTCCGGCCTCGTGTACCTTTAGTGCCATATCAAACACCGGCAGGCTGCAGGCAAGCACGGCGATCCCTTCCTTCTCTGCCTGAGCCAGCGTTCCTTCATCCAGCTTCACACCTTCTGCCAGAATGATGCAGGCAACATCTGTCAGAGAGGCAACTGCCAGTGTATTCTTGTTCCCCATCACTGTAACCCATACACCGTCAGCCGGGGCTTTGCCCATGGCGATACTTAAAAGGTCACAGCAGAATACCTTGGAGATCTCCCGGTCAGGGTCTCCTTTTACCAGGACCTGACAGTCCGGCAGGGCCAATACCGTCTTAAGCTTCATAGAATTCATTCTCCTTTCTAAGATACAATGATCCGGCAGTGAAACACCGGGTTCAGGGTGATTCTTTCTTTTGTTCCGGTACTCCAAAAGAATCTAATTCCGTGGTAAGTTTATGGATATATTCATGCAGAAGCTTTGTGCTTTCGTCTTCGAATCCGCAGGTCTGTCCGGAGGCTTTAGAGAGAAAGTCGATCTCTTTGGACAGGCTGGCAATATGCTCACGGAGCACGTAGATACAATCATTGCTGGTCGCCACACCACGGACGATATCTTCTGCCAGAGTCTGGCAGGTAGGGGCACCGCAGGAGCCGCAGTCGAGTCCGGGGAATTTTTTGGTCAGTTCTTCCACCGTGCTCATCATCTCCAGGCTTTCCTTAAAAGTATTACCAAGCCGGAATACAGGTTCGTATTCCACATTGTCATCCCAGTAGAGATTCTCGATCTCCGGGTGGGTGGACAGATGGCTCTTGGAAACAGGCTGATACCGGATCAGGCGCTTGGTCTTAGTAGTAGCCACATAAGCATTCTCAACGGTCAGAGTTCCCCCGACGCAGCCGCCGTTGCAGGCATTTAGCTCAATGAACTTTAAGCCGTGGATCTTCTCATCCTCGATCGCCTCAAGGACACGCAGGATATTGACGATCCCGTCTGCTGCCAGATAACTGTCGATCAGAAGACCGCCCACTTCACCGCCTGCATTTCCCCAGCCAAGTCCGATGCGGCCGGAGCTGGAAAGCGGCTTAAGCTGACTTTCATCCCTGCTCATATGGGGCAGGAGAAGCGGATAGACATCTTTGATCGCCACCACATTGTCGATGTTGCTCTTGGCGATCCCCAGGGGGGCCTTTGCATAAGAAACCTTTGACGGACAGGGGGAAATAAAGATGATGCCGATGTCACTGGAGGGCAGTCCGGTCTTTTCTACCGCACGCGCCCGGGCGATCTCTGCCGCGATCTCGACCGGGGGCTTGATGGGAAGGAGCTTGGAGATCAGAGCAGGGAATTTTACCCGGATCAGCCGGACAACAGAAGGACAGGCAGAACTGATGAAGGGCCCTTCCTCCGCGTGTGCCTTGATATATTCCCGGGATGCTTCCGAGACAAGCTCAGCGGCAGCACTGACCTCAAATACATCGTCAAATCCCAGCTTCAATAATGCATTCAGAACGATATCCACATTCGTCAGGTTATTGTACTGGGCATAGAGAGATGGTGCAGGCAGAGCAACCGTATACTTATAATTGTTCAGTACATTCAGGGAATCATATTCCGGTATCTTGGCATGGTGCGGACAGTAGCGGATGCACCTGCCGCAGTCGATGCAGAATTTATCGATGATATGGGCCTTCCCGTTATGTACACGGATCGCCTGGGTGGGGCAGTATTTGATACAGTTGATACAGCCCTGGCAGGCAGCTTCATTGAGACGGACAGAACGTATGAATTTATCCATGTGGCCTCCTTTCTATCCAAACCAGGAAAATCGTAAAATCAGATGAACACCTTCATCGTGACGGTGGTCCCGACACCGACCTCAGAATCTATGTGGAAATCATCAGAATATTTCTTCATGTTCGGCAGTCCCATACCGGCGCCAAAACCAAGGGAACGAACCTCCTCAGGGGCGGTGGAGTACCCCTCCTGCATTGCTTTTTCGATATTCGGGATCCCGGGGCCTTTATCAGCCAGGACCATTACGATCTCTTCATCGGAGATGGTCACCGTAAGAGTCCCGCCATTGGCATGAATCACCATATTGATCTCGCCCTCGTACATGGCGATGGCAACCTTACGGATCGCTGAATTATCAACTCCGAGCATCTTTAGTTTATTCTTGACCGCGCTGCTTGCTTCCCCGGCGCGCGTAAAGTCGTCTCCGGGAATTTCATATGTAAATACTAACTGTTCACTCATCTAAGCACCTCCCCGCATCCCATGTTCGTATAATATTCCGCATGTGGTGAACATATAATGTTTTGTGGCAAGGACAGCCATGCCTTTTGCACGCGCAAGGGCAATGATGTTCTCATCAGGCATCTTGCCCCGTACAAAGATGATACAGGCAATATCAAGCATCTCAGCAGTCCGCACGACCTGCGGATTACATAGTCCTGTGATTAAGACAGAACATTCCCCGGCGTAGGCAAGAACGTCGCTCATCATGTCGGCTGAGAACACTAATCTGGCATCCAGGTCCAGTAATTCTTCACCGTATAAAACTTCGGCGTTGAGTAGTTTCTGCATTTCTCCTATTGTCATAAGCCCTCCTATCATCCTGAATAAAAGGATAAAATCTTGTGAAATTCAGGTCGAAGCGGATAGTCCTAAGCCCGCTGCGTTACTTCCTTATAACCTCATAGCTGCTTATCAGCAGGAGTTTTTACTTCCCAGATGAGGTTAAAATCTTGAACTTAGTATAGCATCAGTATGTTTAAAAAGCAATCATGGTAATTGTGCTAGTTGTATAAAAAGTGGTTGACTTATAGATAAGGAAAATGTGAAAAGAGTAAAAATAGTGACGAAAATGAGAATGGATATCAGGTAATATATACAAAAATGTGAGAAAATAATGCTGGAATATTGTGCTATATTATGGTATGATGAAACAAAATATAGTCCAAAAAAGAAATGGAGGTTAAGCGATGCTCGCAAAGAAACAGACAGTTCCATTTTCAGGAACAAAGGAACAGGAAGATTCATTATTAAAAGTAATAGCTGAGCTGAAAGATGAGAAAGGCGCACTGATGCCGATTCTTCAGAAAGCTCAGGATATTTACGGATATCTTCCAATAGAGGTACAGACGATCATTTCGAATGAAACAGGGATTCCTCTGGAAAAGATTTATGGTGTTGTAACATTCTATTCACAGTTCACATTAAGCCCCAAGGGAAAATATCAGATTTCCGTCTGTCTTGGAACCGCATGTTATGTAAAAGGCTCCGGGGATATTTACAATGCTCTGATGGAAAAACTTGGGATCGTTGGCGGGGAGTGTACACCGGACGGGAAATTCTCTTTAGATGCATGCCGCTGTGTAGGTGCATGCGGACTTGCACCGGTCATGATGATCAACGGCGAAGTATACGGACGTCTGACGGTGGATGACATTGACGACATTTTAGCAAAATACGAATAAGCCTATGATGCCGGAGATATCACTGAACATTCTGGATGTAGCAGAGAATTCTGTGCGTGCAGGAGCATCACTTATTGAAATCGGGGTTTTTGTACAGACAAAAGAGGATAAGCTGACAGTGGTCATAAAGGATAATGGCTGCGGGATGTCGGCTGAGCAGATAGAAAAAGTGCAGGATCCTTTTTACACGACCAGGACGACACGCAAGGTGGGATTGGGAGTGCCTTTTTTCAAACAGGCTGCAGAGAGTGCAGGGGGAAGCTTTTCCATGATGTCAGAGGAAGGGAAGGGAACAGCTGTCACAGCTGTTTTCCAGTTATCAAATATAGACAGGATGCCGCTCGGGGACATGAGCTCCACGATACATACGCTGGTTGTTTTCAACGAGGAGATCCGGTTCATCTATACTTACCGGTATGATGACAGGGAATTCGTGCTGGATACCCGGGAGATCCGGGAGATACTCGGCGAAGAGATCCCATTGAAGGACCCGGAGGTCTCCGGATTCATCAGGGAATTTCTGGAATCCAACAAAGCAGAGACGGACCAGGGAGCGGATATATAAGGAGGAAATATATGAAATCTCTTGAAGAATTACGTGCAATCAGAGAAAAAATGCAGGGCAAAGTAGGGATCCGCGGTGAGAGTGAGGATCAGATTCGTGTAGTAGTCGGAATGGCGACCTGCGGGATCGCAAGCGGGGCAAGGCCGGTTTTGACGGCACTTTCCGATGCTGTACAGGAACAGGGACTTACGAATATCAATGTGACACAGACAGGCTGTATCGGACTGTGCCAGTATGAACCGATCGTTGAGGTCATGGAACCGGGCAAGGAGAAGGTTACATATGTATGGATGACTCCTGAAAAAGCAATGGAAGTTCTGAGAATGCATCTGATAGACGGCCAGGTAGTCACAAAGTATACATTAGGTGCGGCCCAGAAGAACGCTGAAAAATAATAAAGGAGGCAGAAGATTATGTATCGTTCACACGTTTTGGTTTGCGGCGGAACAGGCTGTACTTCTTCCGGAAGCCAGAGAATTATAGAAAGACTTGAAAAAGAGATCAAAGCCCAGGGACTCGAGGAAGAGGTTGGAGTGGTAAAGACCGGATGCTTCGGTCTGTGTGCGCTGGGACCGATTATGATCGTATATCCGGAGGGTTCCTTCTATTCTATGGTGCAGGAGGATGATATTCCGGAGATCGTATCCGAACATCTGTTAAAAGGAAGAGTGGTAAAACGCCTTCTCTATGATGAGACAACAAAATCAGAGAAGATCCTGCCGCTCAATGAGACCAATTTCTATAAGAAGCAGAAGAGAGTTGCATTACGCAACTGTGGTGTCATCAATCCGGAGAATATCGAAGAATACATAGGTACAGGCGGTTACGAAGCTCTGGGGATCGTTTTGACACAGAAGAAACCGGAAGACGTAATCCAGATATTGTTGGACAGCGGTTTGAGAGGACGCGGTGGTGCCGGTTTCCCGACAGGTCTCAAATGGAAATTTGCAGCGGCTAATGAAGCGGATCAGAAGTATGTCTGCTGTAATGCTGACGAGGGTGATCCGGGCGCATTCATGGACCGTTCCGTACTGGAAGGTGACCCGCACGTTGTGCTGGAGGCCATGACGATCGCAGGTTATGCCATCGGTGCTTCCCAGGGATACATTTATGTGCGTGCAGAATATCCGATCGCTGTAAAGCGGCTGGAGATCGCCATCGGACAGGCAAGAGAATACGGCCTTCTGGGGAAAGATATCTTTGGCAGCGGATTTGATTTTGATATTGAACTGAGACTGGGGGCAGGTGCATTTGTCTGCGGCGAAGAGACCGCTTTAATGACCTCTATTGAAGGCAACAGAGGAGAGCCAAGACCCCGTCCGCCATTCCCGGCGCTCAAAGGTCTGTTCCAGAAGCCAACCATCCTGAATAACGTTGAGACTTATGCGAATATTCCTCAGATCATTGTGAACGGGCCCGAGTGGTTCGCATCCATGGGTACGGAAAAGTCAAAAGGAACAAAAGTATTTGCCTTAGGCGGCAAGATCAACAACACGGGTCTTGTTGAGATCCCGATGGGAACCACACTGCGCGAGATCGTAGAGGAGATCGGCGGCGGTGTGCCCAACGGAAAGAAATTTAAGGCAGCCCAGACAGGCGGTCCGTCCGGCGGATGTATTCCGGCAGAGCATTTTGATGTGCCGATCGACTATGACAACCTGATCGCTATCGGTTCCATGATGGGCTCCGGCGGTTTGATCGTTATGGATGAAGATAACTGTATGGTAGATATCGCCAAGTTTTTCCTGGAGTTTACCGTAGATGAGTCCTGCGGCAAGTGTACACCGTGCCGGATCGGTACCAGGCGTATGCTGGAGATCCTGGATAAGATCACAAAGGGACAGGGCACTATGGAAGACCTGGATAAACTGGAAGAATTATGTAATCATTTAAAGACGAATTCACTCTGTGCGCTGGGACAGACAGCACCAAACCCAGTGATTTCTACTCTCAAGTACTTTAGAGATGAATACATTGCACATATCGTTGATAAGAGATGTCCGGCAGGCGTATGTAAGTCCCTGCTCCAGTACAAGATCGATGCCGATAAGTGTAAAGGATGTACCTTATGTGCAAGGACCTGTCCGGCAGGTGCGATCATCGGCAGCGTAAAAGAGCCGCATATGATCAACCCGGAGAAGTGCGTGAAGTGCGGCGCCTGCATGGAAAAATGCCGTTTCGGTGCAATCTACAAAGAGTAATGGAGGATAGAAGAATATGGAGAATGTGAATATTAAAATCAATGGCTTAGATGTCTGCGCACCGGCAGGTTCTACTATCCTTGAGGCGGCACGGGGGGCTGGGATCAAGATCCCTACGCTGTGCTACTTAAAGGAGATCAATGAGATCGGTGCCTGCCGTATGTGTATCGTAGAAGTAAAGGGTGCAAGGAATTTAGTGGCTGCCTGTGTTCATCCGATCAATGAGGGAATGGAGGTATTGACGAATACGCCGCAGCTGATCGAATCCAGAAAGCGTACCCTTAAGCTGATCCTTTCCAACCACGAGAAGAAGTGCCTTTCCTGTGTAAGAAGCGGCAAATGCGAGCTGCAGGAGCTCTGCCAGGAGCTGGGCGTGGAGGATGAGGATTATTTCGCAGGGGAGACCCCTCATTTTGAACTGGATGACAGCGCACCGCATATGATCCGCGACAATAATAAGTGTATCCTGTGCCGCCGCTGTTCCGCAGTCTGTGAAAAGGTACAGTCCGTAGGTGTGATCGGCCCGAATTACCGTGGGTTTGCATCCTTTATCGGCTCTGCCTTTGAGATGGGACTGGGAGACACAAGCTGTGTATCCTGCGGACAGTGTATCACTGCATGTCCGACAGGTGCATTATATGAGAAGGACTTTGTAGACGATGTCCTGGCAGCGATCGCTGATCCGTCTAAGCATGTGGTCGTACAGCCGGCACCGTCTGTCAGGGCTGCTTTAGGCGAAGAATTCGGATATCCGATGGGTACAGATGTGGAAGGCAAGATGGCAGCCGCACTGAGAAGGATCGGATTCGACAAGGTGTTTGACACTGATTTCAGTGCCGATCTGACGATCATGGAAGAGGCGAATGAGTTCTTAGGCCGTGTGGTTAATGGCGGAGTACTTCCGATGATGACCTCCTGTTCTCCGGGATGGATCAAATACTGCGAACATTACTATCCGGATCTCGAACATCTGTCAAGCTGTAAGTCACCTCAGCAGATGTTCGGTGCGGTTACAAAGACTTACTATGCAGAGAAGATGGGACTTGATCCGAAGGATATCGTATGCGTCAGCGTGATGCCTTGTACCGCTAAGAAGTTCGAGATCGGGCGGGATGACCAGAACGCAGCGGGCGTACCGGATGTGGATATTTCTATTACGACCAGGGAGCTTGCACGTCTGATCCGCAAGGTGGGCATCGACTTTAGAAGCCTGCCGGAGGAAGGATTTGACGATCCGCTGGGTGAATCCACAGGAGCAGCCGTGATCTTCGGTGCGACTGGCGGTGTTATGGAGGCGGCTCTTCGTACCGCAGTGGAGAAACTGACAGGAGAAGAACTTGCAAGTGTGGAATTTACAGATGTCCGCGGTACAGACGGGATCAAGGAAGCAGTTTACCACGTTGCCGGCATGGATGTGAAGGTAGCGGTGGCTTCCGGATTATCGAATGCAAAGGTTCTGATGGATAAGGTGCGTGCAGGGGAAGCTGATTATCACTTCATCGAGATCATGTGCTGTCCGGGTGGTTGCGTCAACGGAGGCGGACAGCCGCAGGTACATGCCGATGTGCGTAATTTCCAGGATGTACGTGCAATCCGTGCAAAAGTATTGTATGATAATGATGCGGCAAAGACACTGCGCAAGTCACATGATAACCCATCGATCAAGAAGCTGTACGAGGAATATTTAGGAGAACCGGGCAGCGAAAAAGCACACCATATCTTACATACCAGTTATGTGAAACGCAGTATTAATTAGAGAATTAAATTATTGTTTAAACGGGCCGCCTGTTCATACTATGGAACAGGCGGTTACTTATAGAAGCATAAGAGCTGAGATGTGAAAGGACTGTGAGATGAAGAAAAAGAGTTTATGTTTTCTGCTGGCAGGAATCATGGTTTTCGGACTGTGCCTGTCAGGATGCAGCGGACAGGTGAGGAAAGATCCAAAGGAAGCAGTGAAGAAAACAGTGCTGAATTCTTTGAAGGTAAAGGCAGAAGATTTTTCGGGACTCCTGGAGGACGGGATCAAGGAAACGGACGAATTAAATGAATTTACACTTACTTTTCCGGAGGAGGCAGAGGAAGCCTATCTTTATTTTATGAGTGCGGCCTATTCAAAGGTGAAACCCGAGATCGCCTCTATAGATGAAAAGGAAGGAAGCTACACGGCGAGAGTCACATTTGACCCGCTGGATCTCCGGCTTTCGGCTGCGGATACAATAGATACCTATGTTGGAGCTCTTAAGAGCGCGGACCCGGCTGAGGCATTGGACGGACTTCTGACAGAAGTGAAAAAGGAACTTAAGAAGAAACCTGTATATGCAGAAAAACTCGTATATGATTTTAAGGTGGAAAAGGATGGAGATTCTTATAAAGTATCAGAGAAAGACATTAGAAAGGTGATGAAGAACGCTGTCACCGAGTATATGCTGCCCTATGAAACCATCAACGGGATTATGGATGAACGGACATACTTTCAGGCATATCTGGATGCCACATTAAAAGGCGAATTCACAGAATTCATGCGGTATACGGGAAGGACCCAGGAAGAGGCTCAGAAGTGGTATGAGGGGGATGGTGCCTTCGATCCGCCAAGCGATATGACTGAAGCATATAAAGGGCGTTTCACGGAAGCTTATAAGAATATTCTAAAGCAGAGCAAGTATACTGTTGGGATTCCTAAAAAGACATTAGACGAGTGGGATTATACGGTCGAGGTGAAAACGACACCGAATCTCGGTATCGTGAAGTCCTGGGAAGAGTTTCAGAGCAATACTTATCCCGATATTGATGCAGCCAGCGCGGCATATGTGCAATGTATGGAAAAATATGTGGCATCCCCGGTTTATGGTGAGGAGAAAGTGATGCAGGTAGATCTGAGTACAGAGTCATTCTTAAACAGTGATGGTACGTCAGACATCTATGTGCTCATAAACGAGATATGCCCGGTACCGGAATAAAGAGTTTGTTACAGTAAACAGCAGTGAAAGCACAGAAAATCTCGTAAAACAGGAGGAACATAAACGCATGAGAGTCATTGATTTTAAGGATGCAAAATGCCGCCATTGTTACAAGTGTGTACGTTATTGCATGGTGAAGGCAATATCGGTCCAGAATGAGCAGGCACATATTTTGAAGGACCACTGTATCAACTGTGGGCGCTGTATGGAGATCTGCCCTCAGAATGCCAAAACATTTGCCAGTGACATGGACCGCGTAAAGGCTTATCTTAAGCAGGGATTTAAGACGGTCATTTCCATTGCACCCTCGTATCTCGGCGTGTTGGAATTTGACCGTCCCGGGCAGGTAGTGGATGCCCTTTTAAAACTTGGGTTTGCAGAGGTCAGGGAGACAGCAGAAGGGGCGGCCATGGTGACTAATGAGTATAAAAGGATCATCAGAGAGAAGCAGATGCCCAATATCATCACCACCTGCTGTCCAAGCGTAAATGACCTGGTAGAGAAATATTACCCGGAGTGTGTGGAGCTGATGGCCCCTGTCGTTTCTCCGATGGTGGCCCATGGACGGTATATTAAGAAACTGTACGGGGAGGATATAAAGGTGGTATTCCTAGGCCCATGTATCGCTAAGAAGCAGGAGGCGATCGGGGATGAGAGAGTGTTTGGGGCAGTGGATGCGATCCTGACATTCGAGGAGCTTGCCATCTGGCTTGAGGAGGCCGGGATCAATATCCATGAGTGTGATGACCAGCCCATGGGCAATCCTGATCCTCAGGTGAACCGTTTGTATCCGATCAGCGGCGGAGTGATCCAGTCTGTCGTGGCGGAAGAGGAGGTGGATACATATCACAAGGTCTATGTGGATGGACTTGCCAACTGTATGGAGATGCTGGAGTGCCTAAAGCGCGGCGAACTGGATCACTGCTTTATCGAAGCCAATGTCTGTGAGGGAGGCTGTACAAAAGGCCCTGCATCGGCCCGCTGGAATACTTCTTATGTAAAGGCAAAAGTAAAGATCGAAAATGAGGTGTCCCATAAGGCAGCCAGGGATCTGCCGGATATGAGCGTAGAGGAACTGCATAAGAAGTTCATGGACAACCGTCTGTCCGATGCTGTCCCGACAGAGAAGGAGATACGGGAAATTTTAAAATCCACGGGAAAATATTCTGTGGAAGATGAACTGAACTGCGGCGCCTGCGGTTACGCGACCTGCAGGGATAAAGCAATCGCAGTCTACCAGAACAAAGCCGAGCTGTCTATGTGTATGCCATATGCACTGACCCAGGCGGAGTCTATGTCTAACGTGGTGATGGATGTGACCCCGAATATGATCTTTATCATTGACAGCACCTTAAGAATCCGGGAATGCAATAAAAAGGCACAGGATCTGCTGGGAGTCGGCAGGGAGGAAGCGGTGCAGAGATATATTTTTGAATTCATCGAGGCAGATGATATTGAGGAAACACTTCGGACGAAGGAGCCTGTGATCCACAAGAAGATCCAGCTGGAGCATGGCAGGATCAAGGCGGAGGAGACCATCGTATATATTGAAAATCTGGATTCCGTTCTCGTGACCTTCCAGGATATCACCAGAGAAGAAAAGATCAAGGAGCAGCACTATCATCTGAAGGTGGAGACCGTGGAGATGGCACAAAAGGTCATTGAAAAGCAGATGATGGTCGCACAGGAAATTGCGGGGCTTTTGGGTGAGACGACTGCGGAGACAAAGGTGACATTGACAAAGCTGCGTGATTCTATCCTCAATGAGGGGGAGGAATAAGAATGAGTGTAAGTATTGATGTGGCTTGGAAGAGCCTGAATAAGCACCATGAGGAATTATGCGGGGATAAGGTGGAGATCTTAAAGACAGAGGACTCTGATATCGTCATTCTTGCCGATGGGATGGGCAGTGGTGTGAAGGCCAATATATTGGCGACGCTGACCTCAAAGATCCTGGGCACGATGCTCCATGAAGGGGCAGAGATCGAGTCCTGTGTGGAGACCATCGCCAAGACCCTGCCCATCTGCCAGGTTCGTAAAGTAGCCTATGCAACTTTCAGCATCCTGCAGATATTCCATAATGGGGAGGCTTATCTGGTAGAATTTGACAATCCCGACTGTGTGTTTATCCGCGATAAGAAAATTATAAAATATCCTTACAAGGAGCGGATCATAGAAGGAAAGAAGATCCATGAATATCGTTTTCAGGTGCAGTTAAATGACTGCTTTGTATTGATGAGTGACGGCGTCATCTATGCCGGGGCCGGGGAGATCCTGAATCTTCAGGGCTGGACATGGGACAGCATGGCGGAGTATACGCTCCAATGTACGAAGAAGACGTTATCGGCATCCCGCCTTGCGGCGCTGTTAAGCCAGGCATGCGATGATCTGTACATCCAGAAGCCGGGAGACGATACGACTGTTGCAGTGACAAGGGTGATCGAACGCAGGGTTGTGAATATATTTACAGGGCCTCCGAAGAAAAAAGAGGACGATGAAAGACTGATGCATGAATTCATGCATATGGAGGGAAAGAAGATCGTTTCCGGCGGGACCAGTGCAAATATTGCAGCACGCGTACTGCACAAGAACATTGTGACCAAGGTTGACAGGAATCACCCTGATGTTCCGCCAATGGCAGTGATCGAGGGTCTGGACCTGGTGACAGAAGGGGTGCTTACGATCGGCAGATCACTGAAGCTTTTGAAAAGATATGTCAATGATGAATTTGACGTAGAGTTTTTTGATGAGCTGGATGCCAATAACGGTGCGTCAAAGCTTGCGAAGCTTTTGATCGAAGAATGTACAGAGCTGAATCTGTTTGTAGGCACAGCGGTGAATGCGGTGCATCAGGATTCCGAACTTGGGTTTGACTTGAGTGTCAGGATGAACCTGATAGACCAGCTGATCCATATCATGGAGCAAATGGGGAAAAAAGTAGATGTGAAGTACTATTGATAGAACAGCCGGGAGGTTTTCATGGGATACAGAAAGAAATGGAAATGGCTGAAGATCAGATATCTTTTGCTGGCAGTGCTGGTCTTTGTCCTATATGTGTTAGCGGGAATCGTGATATCTTATATCCGGCAGCCCAAGGTCAGCAGTGAATATCAGGAATCTTTTCGTCCCGGATCATGTTATTCGGATCAGGTCTCTACAGACAGAGCCTGTGTGATCGAGGATAATGTGGCGGCCCTAAAGGAGAGGCTTCGGATGATCGGTCAGGCCAGGGAGCGGATCATTCTGTCCACCTTTGATTTTCATGCGGATAAAAGCGGGAAGGATGTCATTGCGGCACTTCTGGATGCCGCTGAGAGGAATGTCAAGGTACAGATCCTGGTAGACGGATTCTCAGCATTGCAGCAGATGGACGGGGATGCCTGTTTTTACGCATTGTCTTCTATGGAAAATGTGGAGATCAAAATCTATAACCGGCTGAATCTTCTTATGCCCTGGAAAAGTATGGGGCGGCTCCATGATAAATATCTGATCGTGGATGATGACCTGTATTTGTTAGGCGGCCGGAATACCTATGATTATTTTCTGGGAGATAATGGATATAAGAATTATGACCGGGATGTACTTGTCTACAGTACCCGCCCGGAGAGTGAGGAGAGCTCGATCCACCAGCTGGAAGCATATTTTTGGTCAGTCTGGGATCTGGATGTCTGTAAGATATTTGGGAAAAAGCAGGGCTTGGCAGATAAAACAGATGTGGTTCAGGCGAAGGATGCTTTAAAGCAGCGCTTTAAGAAGCTTCAGAAGGAATATCCCATGATACAGGAAAAGGCGGATTATACCGGCATGACCTATGAGGTCAATAAGATTACCCTTTTAAGCAATCCGACCCATGTATATGCAAAAGAGCCGACGCTGTTTTATTCCCTTGCCGAGCTTATGAAGAATGCCCGGAAAGAGGTTGTCATCCATACCCCCTATATCATCTGCAATGACTGGATGTATGATTCTCTGAAAGAGGTCTGCGGGGAGAAGAAAAAGGTTTTGCTGATGACAAATTCTGTGGCAAATAACGGAAATCCGTTCGGAGCGTCGGATTATCAGAAAAATAAGGGAAAGCTTCTGGAAACCGGACTTGAGATCCATGAGTATGAGGGCGGTGTATCCTATCACGGGAAAAGTATTGTGATCGATGATGAGCTGGCAGTCGTAGGCTCCTTTAACATGGATATGAGAAGTGCCTATCTGGATACAGAGCTGATGCTTGTGATTGACAGCAGAGATGTGGCCCGTCAGTTAAGAGCTTACATGGAAAGCTATGAAGCAGATTCTGTGGAGGCACTGCCGGACGGAAGCTATCATGTTCCCGACGGGGTGGAAAGACAGACGATCAGTAAAAAGAGAGAATGGCGGGTGAAGCTGCTGACACTATTTAATTGGTTCCGATTCCTGATGTAGGGGGCGCCGGGGAAAACGACGGCCTGGCCTGGTTTTTCCCCGGCTGGTCCATCCAGGCAGCAGGATCAGTCTCAATTGAACAGCGCCCCTCTATTTCATCCGTATTAAGACAAAAGCTTGTTACTCGGATACCGCATAGGAGTTCGGGTAGGATTTTTCGCGCAGTGTGATCTCCACGGATCCAACAGCTTTGATCCTGCCGCCGAGAATTCCGTTGCATTCGTCATAACTGATTCTGCCCAGCAGTTCTTTGATTTCTTCTGGTTTGGTGATGGCGATCCCTTCTCCGAAATCGTAATCGATGATTTCTTTTCTGGCATAATTGTCGCTCTCAGAATTTTCAGTTGGATAGTAGGTCATAAACATGACATCCTTAGGGTCTATTTCTTCCCGAAGGGTATATCCATAGTCCTCAAGCAGAGTTAACGTATTTTTGTAAGATCGGTAGATATAAAATTGTCCGGTCTGGATCAGGTTTGGTCCACTGCTGTTTCCTGTTTGGACGATACTTGAATCCTCGGTGAACAGGATCAATTCTCCAAGCGGAGACTCATACTGCATGTCAGGAATGGACGCGGCCATAACGTCTTTTTCGTAAGCTGAAAGCAGCTCATTTTGCTGGCTGCGGTCCAGGGTAAGTGTAACAGGTTCGAAATAAATATCCTTCATACCGATCTGCATAACCTCATCCTTGTTAAAATGGAAGATCGGAAACATCATTTTTCGGTAGTCTTCGTCTTTGCAGAGCGAGGTGAGAGCCTGCAGGGCCTCATCCCGGCTGACGGCGTATTCCCGGTACACATTTTTCCCGCTGAGCAGCTGATAGCGCAGCGTGACATTGATGAAGCCGTAGCCGGAGTCATTCATGGTTACCTGTTCTGGCGTGATCCCCTGTTCCAGATTCTGAATACCTTCTTCTGCAAGCTTATACAGCGGAGCATAATCAGTGACAGCGAAGTCCTCTTCATCTAATTGATGATACACCGTAGGACGGGAGTATTCCGGGTAGGTAAAATATCCGGAAAGCAGATCCACGGACATGGATATACTTTTCAAATTGGCCTCTTTGGGCAGATAAGTATCATATCCCAAAACATCAAACTTCAGGATGCAGACGATCACGAGCACTACTCCCAGGGAAAGGGCGGTTGAAATCTTTCCGGCTAACAGTTTTGAAAGGTCCTGATGATAGATAAATTCAATGACCATGCACACCAGGATCACGGATATGATGCTGAATATAACGACCCAGTTTACATTTACCGACGAGTTGAAGAACTTGATCAGCAGTCCGATAAAAAGGGCGGTGGGAACCGCGATCATAAATTTGATAAATGGCGCTGTCCTTGGAAATGCAAGTGCATTTTCAGCGGCCTCTGACGGATAGCATCTGCACAGCACCAGTGATGCGGCTAGAAGAATCACGGCGGCAGTGATACCGATCATTACCCCGGATAAAGGATGCCCTGTGAGCGGACCGGTAAGGAGTTGGAAAAACAACGCTGCCGGAGAACAAAATTCCTGCACTTTCAAAAGAAAATCAGGCACATTGCCAGACCAGGCAGCGAAAAAGTATTGTCCCAGTCCGGTAAAAAGAGGAGGAATGATACTCCCGTAAACTATCATAACCAATGCTGCCAAAACACCTGTAATGATCCTTCCGGTTACAAACATGGCAAGGACCGCTGTGTGGTAGCAGATGAGAAAGCCGATGACACCTCTGAAAAGTGCGGCGGCACATAAGCCCAGAAAGCCGGCGGTGATGGTGATATTGGCTCCTGCGATCAGTATGGTGCAAAGACCGAATAACAGGTATGGCAGCAGGAAAATCAAAATTCCGCTTACATAGGAAATCGCGAACCACTGCATGCGGGTGACAGGCATACCGTGATAGAAATCCTGCTTTTCCCTGGAATGCAGATAGGCGAAGCCTGTTACTGCACAGAGGATGCCAATGACAGCGATCAAAGGCCCCAGGATCAGGAAATGCGATCCGTTGAGAAACCCGGGGATGGAATCGATCACCCAGTCCGTTAACATCTTCGTTCCCGGTGCATATGCCTCCTGCCGTTTGATGCCATCCAGGGTGACCAGGGTATGGATGGGCATCATAAAAAATAAGGCGGCTGCAGTCAGGGCGGCAAGCCATCCCCTGTGTTTGATGTTGGATTCTATAAACTTAAAGTAAGAGATTTTTGATGTCATATCCGGCTACCTCCGTTTCACAGATAAAAATTTCTTCTAGGGTTAAAGGCAGAACTTCCGCAAATATCGGATGCTTACGGTTCACATGCTCCAGGAGGGCGTCCTTTGTTCCGCGTGCCGTGAGAAAAAGCAGAGAGCCTGTCTTTTCATACTGCAGGATGTCAAGCTCTTTTAAGAGCTGCTGTTCCAGCGCTTCATCAGGAAGAACGCACTGGATCTTATGCACCTGATATTTGATCTGGTCGAGATCCTGGGTCAGCAGCAGCTTACCGTTGTGGAGAAGTCCGATGCTGTCACAGATATCTTCCAGTTCCCTCAAGTTATGAGAAGCGATGACCGGGGTAAAGTCGCGCTGTGTCAGCTCGGCGGCAAACAGAGCCTTGACAGCCTGCCTTACCATCGGATCGAGCCCGTCAAAGGTCTCGTCACACAACAGGTATCTGGTACCCGAACACAGGCCCAGGAGGATGGAGACCTGCTTTTTCATTCCCTTGGAAAAGGAGTGTATCTTCCTGGAAAAAGAAAGTCCCAGCTTTTCTGCCAGCGCATCAAACTGTTCTCTATCAAACTTCGGATAGATCAGCGCATAATAATCCCGCATAGATGCAATCGTGGCATTGGGAAAAAAATAAGGAGAGTCAGATAAAAAACAAAGATCCTGCTTTACTCCTCGATTCTCAAATACCGGCTGCCCGTCGATCAGGATAGAACCTCCATCCGGCTTTAGAACACCGGCGATCAGACGCATCAGCGTACTCTTTCCCGCCCCGTTGCTGCCCACCAGTCCAAAGACCAGATTGTCACGGATCGAAGCAGAAATATGGTCAACTGCGTGGACATCCAGAAATGTTTTGTCAATATCCTTTAATTCAATCATGTTCAGCCTCCTTATGATAAGATCGTCCGATGAAACTTTTGCATTCTTCTAAAGTAACCCCGATCTCTCTCCCATAATGGAGCAGCTCGTCGAGATCATGGAAAAATGCCTCCTTTTTCTCCTCCGCCAGCTTTCTGGTGCCGGAAACAAAATTCCCCCGTCCCTTGACCGGATAAATATAGCCCTGCTGTTCCAGCTGGGCGTAAGCCTTCTGGATCGTATTTGGATTAATAGAAAGCTTAAGGGCCAGGGAGCGGACAGAAGGCATCTGGTCGTCGGGCTTGAGTACCCCTTTCAGAATGAGCAGCTGGAAGCGCTCCACGATCTGCTCATAAAGGGGCACCCTGCTTTGATAATCAATTGTAATCATGCCGAACCTCCTGTTCTATGGGTGTAATAAGTGTACTATTTCAACTAATACACTAACCATACCACGAAAATAAAGAAGAGTCAAGAAACTTTCTGTAGATGGATAGAGGGGGCGCCCCGCTGTCACAACCTAAGTCCGTTCCCCATAAATTTTTCTCTTGTGGGATTTGTATTTTAGTGCTATGATGGACAACAGTGATAATGAACACTAAAATTTAACAAGGAAAGGAAACGAGAAACGTGACCTATAAAGAAGCAAGGGTATATTTGGACGAGGTGTCGAAATACGGAAGTGTACTTGGCTTGGATACGATTCGAGGTCTGTTGCGTGAGCTTGGCAATCCCCAGGATGATCTTAAGTTCATACATATCGCAGGAACGAATGGAAAGGGATCTGTGCTTGCATACACTTCAACAATTTTAAGTGAGGCAGGATACAGGACGGGGAGATATGTATCACCAACAGTGGTTTCCTATTTGGAGCGGATTCAGGTAGACGGAGAGTGGATACCAAAGGAGGAGTTCGCAGGATTAGTGGAAGAGGTTATGAAAGCTATTGCACGTATGGAAACTTTAGGTGAGGCAAGCCCCACAGTTTTTGAAGTTGAGACGGCAATAGCTTTTTTGTATTTTAAGAAAATGAACTGTGATATAGTAGTTCTAGAAACGGGCCTGGGCGGCACGCTGGATGCCACAAATATCGTGGAAAACACCGTTGCTGCTGTATTTACCTCGATCAGCCGGGACCACATGGGATTTTTGGGAGACACATTGGAGGAGATCGCCGGAAATAAGGCAGGGATCATCAAACCGGGATGCATTGCTGTAACGGCAGAGCAGAAGCCGAAGGTGCTGCAGGTTCTCAAGGATCAGGCAGAGTCATGCTCCTGCAAAGTGTACACGGCAGATTCTAGAGAGGCAGAGGTGATAAAAGAAAGCTGGTCTGGACAGGTATTTTCCTATAGAAACTGGACGAATATAGAGCTTGCACTGGCCGGAAGATATCAGATCATCAATGCAGTTACGGTGCTGCGTTTGATAGAGGGACTGAGGGAGCAAGGCTTTCAGATCTCCGAAACGGCTGTCAGGGCTGGTTTTGCGAAGGCGGCCTGGCCGGGGAGGTTCACCTGTATCGGAAGAAAACCGCTGTTTATCATAGACGGGGCGCATAATGAGGAGGCGGCCCTGAGGCTTAAGGAGACGGTGGAGCAGTATTTTGCAGAGAAAAGACTTACGTTTATCATGGGAGTCTTTAAAGATAAAGAGTATGATAAGATCGCAAAGCTCATGGCACCTTTGGCGAAGAAGATCTATACCGTCGATCTGCCGGATGAGGGCCGAACGTTAAAAGCCGGGGAACTGAAAACAGCAGTAAAACCTTATTGTGCCGATGTAATGGCTGTCTCTGACATCCATACGGCAGTGCGCAGGGCTTATGAATCGACAGAAGAGGATGAGGTGATACTGGCCTTTGGGTCACTGTCCTATCTTGGACAGGTCATGGAATCTGTGCAGCAGATCGGGCAGCAGACAGTAGAATAATAGTGAGGTAAGAAATCATGATAGATCAGGAGAAAATAAAAGAGGCAGTGAAGCTTTTGCTGGAAGGACTTGGAGAAGACACTAGCCGTGAGGGGCTGATTGATACACCCGACCGGATCGCCAGAATGTATGGTGAACTATATGGAGGGATGTATGAGGATGCGGCAGAGCATTTAAAGAAGACATTTCATGTGGATGATAACGAGATGGTGATCGAGAAGGATATCACCTTTTACTCTACCTGCGAACATCATCTCCTCCCCTTTTATGGAAAGGCACATATCGCCTATATTCCAGATGGAAAGGTGGTGGGCTTAAGCAAGCTTGCAAGAACGGTGGAGGTGTTTGCCAGAAGGCTTCAGCTGCAGGAACAGCTGACGGGTCAGATCGCGGATGCTCTGATGGAGAACTTAAAGCCAAAGGGAGTCCTTGTGATGATCGAGGCAGAGCACATGTGTATGACGATGCGCGGCATTAAAAAGCCGGGAAGCCAGACAGTCACAGTTGTGAAGCGGGGAGTATTTCTGGAGGATCAGGAGCTGACGAATCAGTTTTTCCAGATGCTGCGGTAAGAAAGGGGCAGATCTATGGAGGCAGTAGAAAAGATCAGGAAACATCCGCTCTACATAGCATGCTATGAGAGAGTGGAGGAAGCAGAGCAGGATCGGATCTTCTGTAGGCACCAGATGCCTCATTTTCTGGATACAGCAAGGATTGCCTATATCCGGAATCTGGAGGAAGATCTGGGACTGAAAAAGGAGCTGATCTATGCCGCTGCTCTATTGCATGACCTGGGGAAGTACCACCAGTATGCGGACAAGACCCCCCACGAGGAAGCAGGGGCAGAGATCGCCGTTGAGATATTACAGGATATTGATGATTTTACAGAAAAGGAAAAGCAGGATATCGTACAGGCGGTCAGGGAACACAGACGGATGAAAGATGAGATGTCTGTTCTTGGCAGACTCCTTTGTGAAAGCGACAAATTATCCAGAGCATGCTATATATGTCCCGCAGAGCCTGACTGTAATTGGAGTCCGGCTAAAAAGAATCTGGAGATAGACTGGTAAAGGGACAAAGGCGGCACAGGAAAGAAACACTAAGAAGAATAGAGAGAAGCAGAATAAAAAGAAGCAGGTTAAGACAAGAAAGGTTTGACAGAGATATGAAGATAGGCAGAAGAGAGTTTGATACAGAACATCATACATATATAATGGGAATCCTGAATGTGACGCCGGATTCATTTTCGGACGGCGGTAAATACAATCAGCTTGATGCAGCGCTTAAACATGCAGAAGAAATGGCAGCAGATGGTGCAGATATCCTGGATGTGGGAGGGGAGTCTACCCGCCCGGGACATGAACAGATCTCGGTTCAGGAAGAGATCGAACGGGTAGTACCAGTGATTGAAAAGCTGTCTGCCCGGTTTGACATTCCTGTTTCCATCGATACTTATAAGAGCCAGGTGGCCAGTGCAGCATTGGAGGCCGGGGCGGTCTTAGTCAATGACATCTGGGGACTTAAATATGATGAGCGGATGGCAGATGTGATCGCAAAGAGCGGTGCGGCATGCTGTCTGATGCATAACAGGGAAAAACCGGAATATGTGAATTTCCTGCCGGATGTCCTTGTGGATCTGCAGAAAAGCATAAATATCGCAGAAAAGGCGGGGATCGCTAAGGAAAAGATCATCCTGGACCCGGGGGTGGGATTCGGTAAGACCTATGAGATGAATCTGGAGATCATAAAGCAGCTCAATCGTCTGAAATTTCTCGAATACCCAATCCTGCTTGGCACCTCCAGAAAATCAGTGATCGGACTGACACTGGGCCTTGGGGAGGATGAGAGAGAAGAAGGGACTCTGGTGACGACGGTGATGGGCATCTTAAGCGGCTGCGCTTTTGTGAGAGTACATGACGTAAAGGCAAATAAGCGTGCGATCCAGATGGCAGAAGCGATCTTGCGTGAGCATGAAGTGTAAGATCAGACATCAGATCGTGGGACAAAAATCATGAACAGAAGCAGGGAGGATGAAAATGGATCAGATCAAGATCGAGAATTTGGAAGTATTTGCAAAGCACGGTGTCTTCCCGGAGGAGAATGTGCTGGGGCAGAAATTTCTGGTTACTGCTGTATTATATACAGATACCAGATATGCAGGGAAAACAGATGATCTGACGGCTTCCATCCATTACGGGGAAGTCAGCCAGTTTATAGATAAGTATATGAAGGAGCACACCTATCAATTGATCGAGCGGGTGGCGGAGAGTCTGGCACAGGAGCTTCTGCTTCGTACAGTGAACCTCGAGAAGATCGAATTGGAAGTGAAGAAGCCATGGGCACCGGTGGGACTGCCTCTGGAGTCTGTTTCTGTAAAGATCGCAAGGCAGTGGCATACGGCATATATTGCTCTTGGCTCCAACATGGGGGATAAACAAAAGTATCTGGATGATGCCGTAAGGGCATTGGATGCATGCAGAGGCTGTAAAGTGGAAAAGACCTCCTCCTGGCTTGTGACCCCGCCTTATGGAGTGACAGAGCAGGATGATTTCCTGAACGGGTGTTTGAAATTAAGAACACTGTTAAGTCCGCAGGAATTGCTGGAGGTCCTCAATAGGATCGAGCAGGATGCCGGACGGGAGAGGATCATACACTGGGGCCCAAGGACTTTGGACATGGATATTATATTCTATGATGATCTGATCGTGGAGACAGATACACTCTGCATCCCGCATGTTGAGATGCATAAACGGGATTTCGTATTAAAGCCGCTGCATGAGATCGCACCATATAAGCATCACCCGGGGAATGGAAAAACGGTACGGGAGATGCTGGAAGAGGTATCACAGTCTTGAAAGGACTGAGGGGGCAATTGGTATACCTGTATCAGATGAAAATAGAAAAGCAATCAGAAAAAGCTAGATCTAAGGCAGCCCAAGATCTAGCTTTTTTTGTATTTGTATGAAACGCAGTACCGGTATGTCCCTTAGGCGTGATGCCTAAAGCAATTGTTCGAAGGTATCGTAAAAAGCAGGATAGGAGACATTCACACAGTGGCTGTCCAGAATATTAGTAGTCCCCTCTGCCACCAAAGCCGCAATGCTGAAAGCCATCGCGATCCTGTGATCTAAGAGTGTATGGATCGTGGCTCCATGAAGCGGCCGGCCCCCGTCAATGATCATGCCGTCAAAGGCAGGGGTGACGCGGCAGCCCATTGCGGCGAGGTTGTCTGTGACGGTCTCGATCCTGTCGGTTTCTTTGACTTTTAACTCGGATGCGTCCCGGATCACGGTGGTTCCCTCTGCCATGGCAGCCAAAACAGCGATAACCGGGATCTCATCGATCAGGGTCGGTATGATATCACCCTCGATCGTAATCCCATGAAGCCTGCTGGTGCGTACCAGAATATCGGCAATCCGTTCTCCGCCTTCGATGCGTTCATTCAAAAGCGTGATATCCCCGCCCATATCCTCACAGACCTTTAAGATTCCGGCACGTGTCGGATTGATCCCTGTGTTTTTGATCAGGATTTCTGAATCAGGCACGATCAGTCCTGCGGCAATGAAATAGGCAGCGGATGAAATATCACCCGGGACAGTGATCTTTTGGCCGTATAGCTCCTTACATGGACGGATCGAGGCAGTTGCCCTTGTAGAGGTCAGATCATGGGTAGTTCTTAAGTCCGCACCGAATTCCTGCAGCATCAGCTCTGTGTGGTTTCTGGATAAGCTTGGCTCTGTTACGGATGTCTCCCCGTCTGCATAGAGTCCGGCAAGCAGGATACAGGATTTCACCTGGGCAGATGCCACAGGGGATTCATAATGGATCCCGTGGAGCTCTCCTTTTGAGATATATAAGGGTGCGCAGCCATTGCGCAGAATGCTGGAAATATTGGCGCCCATCAGGGTCAGCGGTTCGATGATGCGCTTCATAGGACGTGAGTTCAGGGACTGGTCGCCGGATAATTTACAGTCAAAGGGCTGCCCTGCCAGTATCCCGGAGATCAGACGTGTCGTAGTTCCGCTGTTACCCACATCCAGAATGTCATCCGGGGCACTGAGACCGTGCAGTCCTCTGCCGTGCACCGTGATCCTATCCCCGTTCTGGTGGATATCGATCCCCATCCTGCGGAAACAGTTAATCGTAGCAAGACAGTCAGCACCCTCCAGAAAGTTGTGGATCTCCGTGGTTCCTTTCGCGATGGAGCCAAACATGACGCATCGGTGAGAAATCGATTTATCCCCCGGAATGGTTACTTCCCCTCTTAAACCTGTAATATTTGTTAATTCCATAAAATTGTATATCCTTTCTGTATCTTCATATAAACATCTCCATGACAGTGTATGGACAGCTTTTAGACTTCATAGACGACGTACCGGTATTTTTTCAATAATTCGGCCGCTCTGCCGGAGGAAGTCTCGTCATAGAACTCGATTCTCAGAACTCCTTCTTCAAATTCCCTGTTATGTACGATCCCGATATTCTTGATGCTGATCAGGTTACTGGCGAGGATCGTTGCGATGGTAGCGATACCGCCTGCCTCATCGATAATGTCGCAGTAAACGGCAAACCGCTTTTTGATCGGTCCTGCGGAGCTGTTCGGCATGGAATCCCGGTAATCCTTGGAATCCTCGAACATGGAGTAGAGCTGCTGTTCGGCCTCTTCGTCCACGGCATCTTTCGCCTTTTTTAAAGCTTCGATATAATCGCCCAGGATACGGGAAATATTTTTCTTATTCTTTAAACAGATCTGCTGCCACATGATCGGTGAAGACGAGGCAATGCGCGTGATGTCTTTAAATCCTCCGGCTGCCAGATTCTTCATCAGTTCATCCTTGGTATCCGTATCATGCACCAGATTTACCAGGCTGGATGCGATGATATGAGGCAGGTGGCTGATAGTTCCGGTGATATAATCATGTTCCTCATAATCCAGGATAATAGGAAGAGCTTTAAGCGCCTCCACGAATTGTCTGTATGCCGCCACCTTTTCCTGTGAGACAAGAGCCGAGGGGGTCAGGATATAGTAGGCATTTTCGATCAAAACAGGCTTGGAATTTACAAACCCGCTTTTCTCGGAGCCGGCCATGGGATGCCCGCCGATAAAATTCGCTTCCAGCCCCAGGCGGATCACCTCCTCGTGGATGGAGGTCTTCACACTTCCCACATCCGTCAGGATACATTCGGGTGAGAGGTATTCTTTTAATTGAGTCAGGTAAGCAGCATTATAAGCAATCGGAGCACAGAGAAAAATATAACTGCACCCTTTAAAATTTTCATCAATAGAAGAACAGGAGGTATGGATCGTTCCCTCCTGGACTGCAAGTGCCAGAGTTTCTCTGCTTTTATCAAAGGCCAGCAGCTCATAATCCGGAAAATACTGCCGGATCGCCTTGGCAATGGAACCTCCGATCAATCCCAGACCTATAAATCCAATTTTCAGAGCCATATTAATCGAGTCCTTTCTGGTATTGTTCAAGTAAAATCACATAAGACAGTTTAACATCTTAATGTGAAAAAGTAAACGATGAGTTAATGAGGGGCCTCAGGGGGGGGGATTCTTCTTAAAAATTTTGTTAAAAATCCATAAATGAGTTGTAATAAGAGTTTTTTTTTAGTACAATATACACATAACACGTGTGCGCCGGAAGTACAATATAAAGCATGCGCATAATAACGACACACAAGGAGGCAGCAGCATGAAGGTTTACAGAACAGACGAGATTAGAAACGTAGTATTATTAGGCCACGGCGGAAGTGGCAAGACGAGCCTGGCAGAGGCTATGTTGTATGTATCAGGGGCAACCAGCCGTATGGGTAAGATCTCTGATTCTAATACGGTTAGTGATTTCGATAAAGAAGAGCAGAAGCGCGGATTCTCTATCAGCACCACACTGATCCCGATCGAGTGGGAAAAGGCGAAGATCAATATTCTGGACACACCGGGATATTTTGATTTTGTGGGAGAGGTAGAAGAGGCGGTCAGCGCAGCTGATGCGGCCGTTATCGTTGTATCCGGTAAGGCCGGAGTACAGGTCGGTACAGAAAAGGCCTGGGAGTTATGTGATAAGTACAATCTCCCGCGTATGGTATATGTAACTGAGATGGACGTGGATGATGCCAGCTTCCGCCAGGTCGTGGCTGATCTGACAGACAGATACGGCAAGAAGATCGCACCTCATTTCCAGCCGATCCGTGAGAATGAGAAGTTAGTCGGATATATCAATGTGATCAAGAATGCAGCCAGAAGATACACCGGAATCGGTCAGAGAGAAGAGTGTGAGATCCCGGATTACTGCCTGCCGAACCTGGAGATTTTAAGAGATTCCCTTATGGAAGCTGTTGCTGAGACAAGTGATGAATTCATGGAGAGATATTTTGCAGGAGAGGAATTCTCTGTGGAAGAGATCCGTGCAGCGATGCGTACCGAGGTTATGGACGGAGATATCGTTCCGGTGGCGATGGGCTCTAATATCCAGGCACAGGGCGTTGCCAATCTGCTTTCCGATATCGTAAGATTCTTCCCAAGTCCTGACAGAAGATCCTGCGCAGGCTTGAACCGCAGGACGAATGAGATCTTTGAGGCGAATTATGAATTCTCAAAGGCAAAGAGCGCCTATGTATTTAAGACAATGGTCGACCCGTTCATCGGTAAGTATTCCTTCGTGAAGGTGTGCTCCGGTGTGTTAAAGGGGGATGATGTCTTATTTAACGCAGATACAGACTCAGAAGAGAAGCCGGGCAAGATCTATACGATGTGCGGCAACAAGCCGTCAGAGGTGAGCGAATTATTTGCCGGTGATATCGGTGCGATCGCGAAGCTGTCCAATACACGGACCGGTGATACCCTTTCCACAAAGGCAACTCCGGTATCCTTTGCTAAGACAGAGTATTCCGTACCGTATACATATATGAAATATTCGGTGAAGACAAAAGGGGATGACGACAAGGTTTCCCAGGCACTCGCTAAGATGATGGCAGAGGATGTCACTTTAAAGGCTGTGAACGACAGTGAGAACCGTCAGTCTTTACTTTATGGTATGGGGGACCAGCATCTGGAGATTACAGTAAGCAAGCTTGCAGCCAGATATAAAGTAGATGTTGTATTAGAGATGCCAAAAGTTGCCTTCCGCGAGACGATCCGCAAGAAATCAGACGTGGATACCAAGTATAAGAAACAGTCAGGCGGACACGGACAGTATGGTCATGTTAAGATGAGATTTGAGCCGTCCGGTGATCTGGAGACTCCTTATGTATTTGAGGAAGTTGTAGTTGGCGGGGCAGTACCGAAGAATTACTTCCCGGCAGTTGAAAAGGGATTACAGGATTCTGTCTTAAAGGGACCTCTTGCCGGATATCCGGTCGTAGGTGTGAAGGCAGTCCTTTATGACGGATCTTACCATCCGGTAGATTCCTCTGAGATGGCATTCAAGACCGCAACGATCCAGGCATTTAAGAAGGGCTTTATGGAAGCAGGCCCGGTTCTTTTGGAGCCGATCGCTTCTCTTAAGGTAACAGTGCCGGATGAGTACACCGGTGATGTCATGGGCGATCTGAATAAGAGGCGCGGACGTGTTCTTGGAATGAACCCGACTGCAGGCGGCAAGCAGGTGATCGAGGCTGATATCCCGATGACAGGATTATTTGGATACTGCACAGTATTACGTTCCATGACCGGAGGCCGCGGCACATATGCTTATGCGTTTGCAAGATACGAGCAGGCTCCATCTGATGTGCAGGAGAAAGAGATCGCCGCAAGAGCAGCGGAAGATTAGTTACAGTTTACAAACGCTATCTGCAAAATGCATCTTCGATGCTGACTCTGAACCATAACAGATGAGTGAACCGTAAAGAATAAAAGAATAATCTTGTATTTTAAATAATATGGGTGTACAATAGTGCACGTAAACTGAATAGCGGGGAGCTTGTATGACAGGCTGAGAGGAAGGTATGACCTTCGACCCATAACCTGATTTGGATAATGCCAACGTAGGGAAACGGAGAATACATGAATTTTAGTGGGAAGTTACTACAAAGGTAACTTCCCATTTTTTTATGTCATAGGGAACCTGATACTCTATATCATAAAAAGCCTTCCCGGCGGGACATGCACTCAGGTAATTTTAATCTAGGAGGAGCTGTAAATGAGACAGACACAATTGGAAATGAACAAAAGGGTTCAGAGCAGAACAAGGAAAATGGTACTGGCGGCAATGTTCGCCTGTCTGGCGTTTGTACTGAATACATTCGTCTACTTTCCGGCAATGGCTCCATTCCAGCACTTTGTAGATGTGCTGGCAGCGGTATTTCTGGGGCCCTGGTATGCCTGCGGGGCCGCTTTTCTGTGCGGCGTCATGCGTATGCTTTCCGGGCGTACGATCCAGGCGGTGGCCGGAGCAGTATTCGGTCCGGTCTTAGGAGGACTTCTATACCGCAGGACGAACAGCTTTATCATGGCGTTTATAGGAGAGGTAGTCGGTACGGGACTGGTTGGAGCAATGGTTTCTTATCCACTGATGAAACTGTTATATGGGCTGGATGCGCAGTCCCCATTCTACTACATTCCCTTTTACACGCCCTCGGCGGTCGTAGGTGCGGGTATGGGTGTTGCCGTATTGTTTACACTGCGGCGGACAAAGCTTCTGGAACGCATGAAAAATGAGCTGGACAGATAGCAGAAGAAGGACAGATGAGAAAGGATGAAATAAGATGGTTGATTTTGAAAAGGCACTGGAGCTTGTCAGGAACAGGATGCCCCTTGTCCAGTGCATTACGAATTTTGTGACGGTGAATGACTGTGCCAATATCATTCTGGCAGCAGGCGGCTCCCCTTCCATGGCACATGATATCCGGGAAGTGGAGGAAGCAGTTTTGGGTGCTCAGGCACTTGTCTGCAACATGGGGGCGATCGAGGACACTAAGGCCATGGTACTTGCGGGAAGAAGGGCAAATCAGCTGGAAGTTCCGGTGGTACTCGACCCGGTAGCAGCCGGAGGAACAAAGCTTCGGCGTGATGCGGCAGCACGTCTTCTTAAAGAGGTACATTTTTCTGTGATACGGGGAAATGCATCGGAGATCCGCAGTATTTCCGGGGAACAGGCAACCGGGAGCGGAGTCGACGTCAGCGTATCGGATGTGATTACAGAAGAGAATCTCAAGGAAAATGCAGACAGGATCAGACAGTTTGCCAAATGTATTGATACGGTGATTGCGGTATCGGGAAAGATAGACGTGGTTTCGGATGGAAAGAGGACCATGGTCATTAGAAACGGCTGCCCGGTCATGTCAAGGATCACAGGCAGCGGCTGTATGCTGACCTCACTGATCGGCGCCTTTTGCGGCGCAATGCCAAAGGAGCCATTTGAGGCGGCATGTACGGCCATAGCAGCGATGGGAGTCAGCGGTGAAATTGCAGAACGGCTTAGACTGAAAAAGAGGACAGGGAATGCAACGTTTCGCACAGATTTGATCGATGCAGTTTTTAATTTGACAGGAAAACAATTGATGGAGGGAATATGCTATGAAATTTACGAAGGATGAGATACGCAGATCCATGTTATTGTACGCAGTGACTGACAGGATGTGGCTGAAAGAGGGAGAAAGTCTGTATACCGTGTGTAAAAAAGTGCTGGAAAACGGGGCAACGTTTCTGCAGATACGGGAAAAAGATCTGGATGAAACGGACTTTCAAAAAGAGGCAGAGGAACTGCGCACCTTATGTGCCGGATATCATGTGCCATTCGTGGTCAATGACAGTGTAGAGATAGCGATCCGGTGCAACGCAGACGGGGTCCATGTGGGACAGTCTGATATCAAAGGCCGTGATATCCGCGCCATGATCGGTCCGGATAAAATCCTCGGCATCTCTGCGGGGACGGTAGAAGAGGCAGTCGCTGCTGAGAAAGCAGGGGCAAATTACATAGGCGTAGGAGCGGTTTTCGGAACCAGCACCAAGAAGGATGCCAGGAATCTGAATGGAAAAGCTGCGGGAAATCGTGGATTC